>JANMBS010000139.1:0-7545 GCA_031360525.1 Thermomicrobiales bacterium | reverse complement strand
TGGAGCGGGATCCCGAACTCGGTGCAGTTGGCCTCGAGCTGGTTGACTTGGGCGAGCGCCATCTTGTCGATGAACGGCAGGCTGCGATCGGTCGTGGGGATCGAGTGGTCCGCGGTGGCGACGGTCTGACCCGGTCGGCGGACGCCGATGCCGCGTGCGCGCAGGCCCGAGAACGCCTGCGGACTCGTCACCTCGTGGATGAGGTGGAGATCGACCGCCAGGACGGCGGGCGCGCCCGGATCCTGGGTCACGACGTGGTCGGTCCAGATCTTGTCGACGATGGTGCGCGGCACGGAGGCGGTCACCTGGCGAGCCTACCAGAGCATGGGTGCGACGGCCCGGAACGCGGAAGGAGCGGCCCGAGGGCCGCCCCTTGGCGAGTCAGGATCGGATCGCATTCGACCCGGGCCGGGCTCAGAGCCAGCGCAGACCAGCGTGTGGGCCGGGCCGCCGCGTGTCGTTGTTGGTCCATTCGCGAAGCGGACATCGCTCCACCCGAACGGTGCCGGGCGGCGTCCCGCAGCGACAGGCGACGGTAGTACCGGTCGATCCGCCCCGGAGGGTCAGTGCCCGGGCGCACCGGGGCCCCGACGGAAGCCCACAGCCCGCCCGATCCCAGGCGTGTGGCTCGGGTCAGGCTGACGTGATCACCAGGCGACGACGCTGTCTCCGCGCTCTGGCGGGTGCACGGGGTGTCCCCGGGTTCGGCGCTTGATCGGCTGGACCACGTGCGAGCTCGCCGCATGGACCAGGAGGGTTTCGAGGTCCGCGGCGGCCGCCGGCTTGCCGAACAGGTAGCCCTGTCCGAGGCCGCAGCCAAGGCCGCGCAGGACACGCAGCTGTTCGGGCGTCTCGATCCCCTCGGCGACGGTCGACAGCCCGAGTGAGCGCCCCAACGCGACGATCGCGCGAGCGAACGCCCACGCCTCGGGATCGTCCGATTCGGCCGGCCCGGCGATCAGCTCACGCGCGATCTTGAGGCTGTCGACCGGGAACCGGCGCAGGTAGGCCAACGACGAGTAACCCGTCCCGAAGTCGTCCATCGCGATCCGGATGCCGAGGTCGCGGAGCGCTTCGAGGGTGGCGATGGTCGCCCCGATATCCCGGAACATCGCGGTCTCGGTCATCTCGAAGGTCAGGTCGTGCGGATCGATCCCAGCGTCGTGGATCTCGGCTACGACCTCGTTGATGAAGCCCGGTTGCTGGAGCTGGAGCGGCGAAAGGTTGACGCTCAGTTGGAGCGATTCCAGGCCGGGCAGGCGGTGCCACTCGACGACCTGCCGGGCCGCCGTCTGGAGGACCGCTCGGCCGAGCGCGAGGATCGTCCCGTTCTCCTCGGCCAGCCCGACGAATTCGGTCGGATCGATGGGGCCGCGGGTCGGGTGGTTCCAACGGACAAGCGCCTCGACCCCCACGATCCGGCCGCTGGTGAGCACGACGATCGGCTGGTAGGCAACGGTCAGGTCGCCGCGGTTCACGCTCCGGCCGAGCTCGGAGGTCAACGCGTGGCGTTCGACGATCGAGCTGTGCATCGTCGGGTCGAAGACCTGCGCGCGGCGCTTGCCGTCCGCCTTGGCCCGGTACATCGCCACGTCGGCGTTGCGCAGTACCTCGTCGACCGCGGCGCCCGGCCGGACCGCGCTGACCCCGGCGCTGCACCCGACGATGACCTCTGTGCCGTGGATCTGGAAAGGCAGCTCGAGGGAGGTGATGATCCGCTGCGAGATCGCCAGCGCGTCCGCCACCGAGGAACCAGCGACGGGGAGCAGCGCGAACTCGTCGCCACCGAAGCGGGCGACCATGTCGCCCGGGCGGAGCTGTTCGGCGATCCGTTCGGCGACCGCGATGAGCAGCTCGTCGCCGGCGGCGTGACCCAGGGTGTCGTTGACGACCTTGAAGTCGTCGAGGTCGATGAACGCCACGACCGGCGGTTCGTCGCCGCCATCCGCCAGCGACACGCGCAACTCCACCTCATCCACGAAGGCGGGCCGGTTGGGCAGGCCGGTCAACGAGTCGTGGAAAGCCTGATGCCGGAGTTCCTCCTTGAGCCGCGACAGCTCGTGGAGCGACTGCTCGAGCTGTCCGTTCTCGAGGGCGACAGCGGCCTGGTTGGCGACCGTTTCGAGCAGGCGAAGATCGTCGGGCGCGAACGTCGTGCCCTCCCCCAGGCGGTTGATGATGGTCAGCGCCCCGAAGACACCGCCTTCGCCGACGAGCGGACCGATCATCGCCTCCTGGACCTGATCCCAATCCCGGGTCCACGAGCGGCCGGGCATCGCACTGAAGGCCCGGGCCTCCTTTGCCGACCTGACCCGCAGCGAATCGTCCACCGAGACCGTGACCGGGACCATCGTCTCGGGACCGTCGGCGCCGCCCGACGAGCTCCGCAGGGCCGCGTCGAGCAAGGGTTCCGGGAAGAGCATCAGCTCGGCACGCTCGGCGCGAAACATGCGCCGGGCATGTTCAAGGAGGGCGCCGATCGCCGAGTCGAGCTCGGGCGCGTAGTGGAGCAGGCGGCTCGACTCGTACAGCAGCTCGAGGCGCTCGTGCTTCTCGCGTTCCCCGATATAAGCGCGATAGGCGAGGAACACGACGGCCGTTGGCACCGCCAGCAGGACTATGGAGCGTTTGTCGACCCACAGGACCATGACGGCCAGCGTCGCGAGACTCGAATTGGCCATCGCGACCATCTCGCTGAAGCTCAGCATCTGCGGCAGCAGGCGGAATTGCGGTGCGCCACCCGATAGCGAGATGGCGGTCGCCACGAGGGTCGCCTCCAGGGCGCTGGTCATCCCGGCCGCCAGGAATGCGGCGAGCCATTCGCGGGGTCCGGGAGGGACGGCCGGCGTGGCGATCGCGTGGAAGATCATCAGCGCGAAGACGGCGGCAAGGCCGAACTGGGCCAGGTTGAATGCCCGCCGGACGCCCGACTGATTGCGGTCGACCAGCAGCGCCAGCCCTGTCCCGAGCACACAGGCCGCGACGTACTCCGTCGGTGGCAACAGGAACAGGAATGCGACGCCGGGCACCTCGCTCAAGGAGAACGAATGCCGCTCGCGCACGAAGTGGATGTCGACGACGTTCGTTTCGCCGAGGAAGAACGCCGCGGCCGCGAGCGGCCACGGGATGAGGAACGGCATCGGCGGGGGCGCCATCTCGCGCACGAACGTCAGGTAGAGGATGGCGGCGACAGCCGCGATGATGACCGTGAACGCGCGGACGCGGACAGCCGGCGTCAACCAGGAGGGCGCGACGAAGCGCCTGCGATCGCCTGGGCCGATGCCCTCGACCGAGGCCGGGGAGCTGTTGTCGCGCGCGGCTGTCGTCATCGTGACCTGTGTGCGGGACTGCCTTTCGAGGGCGGCGCCAGTGTCCGGCAGCTGTTGCGTGCCTGCGCTAGCCCAAAAGTCCTATCCATGGGCAGGACCGGGCATAAAGAAGCGGCCCGGGCGGGCCGCTTCTTCGCTGTCGCAACGTGGACCATGAACGGTCCGGCTGGGCTCAGCCCCAGCGGTGACCCGCGTTCGGGCCGAGTCGCGTTGCTTCGGTTCGTGAGCGGGCGGCGGAAGCGTGGATCACGCTCAGTCCCACCAATCCCACTTGACCCCCGCGCCGAGGGTAAGGGCCATCGTCGCGAGGATCGATAGCGCCATGGTGAAGCGCGCCAGGATCGCCTTCACAGAGATCACCTCGATGGATCGAGCACCGGTGAGGGACTCTGGCGGCCGGGCTGCCTTCCGAGGAAGATCCCTGGCTTTGCGTCCCCGCCTCACGACGGGTTTGCCCTGGACAGTGGTCCATCACGAAGCGAACATCGCTTCATATGTCGAACAGTGCCCGCCATCGGTCACGGCTGCCATACGCCGATAGTACTAGTCGATCAAGACCGTCGGGTCAGTGCGCGGACGCACCACCCACGCGAACCGGTCAGGCGGGCTTGCCCTGGACCCCGGCCTCCGCCCGCCTCGTCAGGGGAGCGCGGCCGTGCATCGCGGCCACGACAGCGATGCACGCCCCGATGCCGATGAGCGCATCACCGACGCTGAAGACGTTGGCGAGCGGGATCCAGGTCGGCATGGCGAAGATGTCGGTGAGTGGACCGAGGACGACGCCGTCGACCAGGCGGCTGTTGGAGTAGCCCTCCTTGGGCAATCGGCCCATGGCGACGATGGCCTCGGGGCTGACCGGCATGTACCCGCCGTTGGCGACGATCGTGATGAGGTTGGCCGCGCCGCCCAGGAACACCAGCGCCAGACCGGGGATCGCCAGGTTTCGCAACACGGCGACGAGCACGAGGACGTTCGAAAGGACGTATGCGGCGGGTGCGGCGGCGCCGAGTGCGCCGCCGAGCGACGTCGAGAAGAGCAGCAGCTGGCCGACCATCCCGAGCGCGATCAGCGGCGCCCAGCGGAAACGCAGGTCGCCCAGGCGTGATGGGGAACCGCCGGTCAGCAGCCCGATGAGGAGACCGGCCACGACGGCATACAGGATGAACACGGCGCGATGGTCGCGCGCGCGTCGCGCCCGTTGATGCACCCGATGGTCCGGTCATGACCAGTACCACGGTGCTCGTCCGCAGGGGACCCTCGCACGGCTATAACGGACGGAGACCGGGGGCCCCAGCACAGGAGTCGGAGATCCAGGACGAGCAGTCGCCAGGCAGCGTTCTCGGCGAGTCGATGAATCTGCGACTCGTCCGGCTCCGGCTGTTCCTCGCGTTGATGACGATGTTCCTCATCCCGATCGCCATCGCGGCGCCGGTGATGTACGGGATGGCCACGGGGTTCGGCGCCTCATTGCTCGTGCCGACCCTGGGCCTGCTGGTCCTCGCCGCCATCCTCGGCGTGCTGACCGTCTGGCTGGCCCGCCGCGTGCTCGAACCCGCGAGACGGATGGAGGAGGCCCGGCGCATCCTCGAGGACGCCTACGATCGGGCTCGTTCGGAGGCACTGCGCGACTCCCTGTCCGGGCTCGGCAACCACCGCGCGTTCCAGGAGGAGATGGAGCGGGCGTGGTCGACCGCCACCCGCCACAACCATCCGCTCGCTCTCGCGATCGTCGACCTCGACGATTTCAAGAAGATAAACGACTCCCGCGGCCACGCTGTCGGCGATAGCGTCATCCGCACGGCCGGGGCGACCATCGCGACGTACCTCCGACGTAGCGACCGGGCGTTCCGCATCGGGGGCGACGAGTTCGCGATCATCATGCCCGGCACCGATGCCGACAAGGCGCACGCCGCGGTCCGCAGACTCCTTGCTGCCTGCCTCGACGAGGTGGTCGACGGCGACCCCATGGCGATCTCCTTCTCGGCCGGTGTGAGCGCGATTCCCGGACAGGCGCGCGATCGCGACTCGCTCTATGGCCAGGCCGACGCGGCGCTGACCTGGGGCAAGCGCCACGGCCGGACGTGCGTGACGATCTATGACGCCGAACGTCACCTCGGCGGAGCAGCCGTTCGCAAGCCCGCCGAGCTGTCCGCCCTCGTCGCACGGGTCGCAGCGACCGGGGCGATCCGGGCGGTCTTCCAGCCGATCTACGACCTGACGACCGGTGTCCCGCGCGGGTACGAGGGCCTGGTGCGTCCCCTCCCCGACAGCGGCTTCACGGACGCTGGTTCGATGTTCGAAGCGGCCGAGGCGACGGGTCGCACCGCCGAGCTCGACCTCGCCTGCCTGAACACGGTGATGGAGACGGCCGCCCGCCTGCGGCTCCCGGGCTCGCTCACGATCAACCTCTCGCCGCGGACGATGGAGACCGACGAGTTCAGCGTCCACGCCCTCCTGCGCATGCTGACCAGGCACGGCCTCGACCCGCGCTATGTCGTCCTGGAACTGACCGAGCGCGAGGCGGTCGAGGACATCGGCCGGCTGCGCCGCGCGGTCGAGGACTGCCGCGTGGCAGGGATCCGCCTGGCCGCCGATGACGTCGGTTCCGGCAACGCCGGGCTGCGGCTGCTCAGCCAACTCAAGTTCGACATCGTCAAGATCGACCTGTCGCTCGTCCAGGGAGGCGCCGTCCACCAGGCCTCGCTCGAGGTCGTCCGCACCCTGCGCGACCTTGCCGACCGCTGGGGCGCGCTGGTCGTCGCCGAGGGCATCGAGACGCCCGCCCAGCTCGACCTCGTGCGTTCGCTCGGGATCGGGGCGGGACAGGGCTACCTGCTGGGCCGTCCGACCGACCGACCGTCGACCGAACCGCTCGACCTCGATTCCCTGAGCCGGAGCACCGACTGGCTCATCGACAAGCTCCGGGCCATGCCCACATGAGCCCCGATCCGCACCGCCGACAGGACCTTTGGCCACGGTTGACGCGAAGCCGATCGATGCTAGACTGCCGCAACGTCGCAGGATCCCTGTGGCACGAGCACGTGGAGAGCCGATTGGGCTGGTTCGGATCCGGAGATCGCCGCAAGGTCGCCGTCGTCATCACGTCGGATGGCCGCCGCGTGCATGTCCCGATCGAACCGACCGGCCTGGCCGACGTATCCCTGCTCGACATCCTCCTCTCCATTCCGGGGCTTGGTGGCCTTCTTGGGCTTATTACCGGCTCCCGGCGGGACCGAGGGACACGGAGGGACGAGCGCCGCTAGGCTCGACCACCACCGATCAACCTCAGGACCCTTGCCGGGACGGCAAGGGTCTTTCTGTTTTCTCGAAGGGCAACACGGAGGACCCGTTCAGATGACGATCGCCAAGGGAGATCCTGCGCAGCCGTCGCGGACCGGGGCGCCACCCGGCGCACGGCGCAGCCACGTCCCCAACGACGGGACCGCGCAGGCCGCCGCGATCGAGCGCGCCCGCAAGGGGATGCTCCACGACGGTCGCGACCTCAAGCGGACCCGGATCGGGGCGGACGTCCTGTGCGAGGCGCTCCTGCGCCAGGGTGTCGAGGTCTTCTTCTCGTATCCGGGTGGGGTGATCCTGCCGTTCTACGACATCCTGGGCGACTACCCCGAACTCCGCCACGTTCTCGTCCGCCACGAGCAGGGCGGCGCGCACGCTGCCGACGGTTACGCACGGGTCACCGGCCGGGTCGGCGTGTGCATGGGGACGTCCGGGCCGGGTGCAACCAACCTGGTGACCGGGATCGGGACGGCCCTCCTCGACTCGGTGCCGATCGTCGCGATCACCGGCAACGTGCCAGGCGTCCTGATCGGCAAGGACGCCTTCCAGGAGATCGACATCAACGGCATCACGCTGCCGATGACCAAGCACAACTACCTCGTGCGCGACGCGGACGACCTGCCGCGCGTCGTCGCCGAGGCATTCCACATCGCCCGGACCGGCCGGCCAGGCCCGGTTCACATCGACATCACCAAGGACGCCCTCCAGCAGGAGACCCGGGCCACCCATCCGACCGAGGACGAGGTCATCGCCGGTCTGCCAGGGTTCCGCCCGAACATGGACGGCCACGCCCGTCAGCTCAAGTCGGCCGCCGCGGAGATCGCTGCCGCCAAACGCCCGGTGATCCTGGCCGGACACGGCGTCCTCCACGCCGAGGCATGGGACGACCTGGTCGCGTTCGCCGAGAAGACCGATATCC
>JANMBS010000219.1:0-2637 GCA_031360525.1 Thermomicrobiales bacterium | reverse complement strand
CAGTCCTGATCTACCCGATCACCCGGCTCGTCGGGATCGCCGGTGAAACGTCCGCTCGCACTGGTCGCCCTCCTCGCGACGATCGCCGCGGCTGCCTGTGGGAGTGCCGCTGCGCCGACCACGAACCCCCCCTCGGCCGGCCAGCCGTCGAGGAGCTGGACCACGCCCGCCAGTCCGACGGCACCCGCCAGCCCCACCGAGCGGCCGACCGCGAGCCCGCACCCAGCCATCGGCCGGCCAGCTGACGACGGTGCCAGGATCGTCGAAGTGACGGAGGTCGATGATCGCACGAGGGACTTGCGGATCGACTCGCCAGCGGTCGGCCCGGTCGGAGTGAGGCTTCTCTTGCCGGAGGGATTCGAAGTTCAGCCGAAGACCGGCTGGCCAGTCCTCTATCTGCTTCACGGCGCGACCGGGAAGCACACCGACTGGACCCAGTTCACCGATGTCGAGGACGTGACCAAGTCGACGAAGCTGCTGGTCGTCCTTCCGGACGCGGGTGAATTCGGCTTCTACTCGGACTGGTGGAATGAGGGTAGAGGCGGACGGCCGAAATGGGAGACCTTCCACCTCGTCGAGCTGCGTCAGCTGATCGAACGAAACTGGCATGCCGGCGACAAGCGGGTGGTAGCCGGTCTGTCGATGGGTGGCTATGGCTCGATGGAGTATGCCGAGCGCCAGCCGGGATTCTTCCTGGCTGCGGCCTCGTTCAGCGGAGCGCTCGATCCGATCGGTGGGCAGGTCGACATCGGGACCGACGACCTCTGGGGCGACCCTGTCGCGCAAGCCGACAACTGGAAGGCGCACGATCCCACCACCAATGTCGCGGCTCTGTCGGGGACTGTGTTGTACGTGGCCTACGGCGAGGGTGGGAAGGGTCCGCTGGATCGGATCGAGCCGCCGTCGGATGATCTCGAGTCTTGGATCGCCGATCAGAACCGGGCCTTCGTCACCGCTCTGGCGAAGGCGAAGATCCCCGCCACGATCGATGCCTATGGCCCTGGATCACACGACTGGCCGTACTGGCAGCGCGGGCTCCACGAATCGCTCCCACTCCTGCTGAAGGCCCTCGAGTAGCCTTCAGGGAGCATCGGTGGCAGGCGTCGCGAGCAACAGACCGACTTCGTCCGGGATGCCCTTGAGCGGGACGCGCCCGAGCGGCTCGAACGTCGCGGTCCCGGCCGGCAGTGCGATCACCGCACGTAGGCGGGCGCTACCCTGTCGAGCACGGAACGGGCGACCGGCACGAAACGGGCGACCGGCACTGGACGGAGGCTCATCGACTTGACCGGACTGGCGGCGCGCCCGGCGATCCCCTCCGGGCTGCTGCGTACCGGCGTGGTGGCCATCGGCCGGCACGTCTCGGCCGAGGCCGTTCCGGGCGTCGCCGATGCCCTCGTCGCCGGCGGTGTCGGTGCGTTCGAGCTGACGCTCAATGAGCCCGTGGCCGATGCGCTCCGGGCGATCGAGGCGGCCGCGCGGATCGGCCCCGGGCTCGGACTCGACATCGGCGCCGGGACGGTCCTCTCGATCGAGGCGGCCGGCCGGGCGATCGATGCCGGCGCGACCTTCCTCGTGATGCCGCACCTCGATACGGACCTCGTCGCGTGGGCGGCCGGCCGCGGCATCCCAGCCTTCCCCGGATGCGCCACCCCGACCGAGATCCTCGTCGCGTGGCGAGCGGGTGCGGCAGCCGTCAAGCTCTTCCCGGCGTCGTCGGCCGGGCCTGGTTTCGTGCGCGAGATGCGTGGCCCCTTTCCTGATATCGCGCTCGTGCCGACCGGCGGCGTGACGCTGGAGACCGCACCCGCATTCATCGCCGCGGGTGGCGTCGCGATCGGGATGGGCGGCTGGCTGCTGGGCGACGGCAGCCCGTCGGGCATCCAGGCGCGTGCTGCGGCCGTCGTCCAGGCCGTCGCGGCCGCCCGGCTGGAACCTGCACGGTGAGCGAGGTCGTGACCCTCGGCGAGTGCCTCGTCGCGTTCGTGGCGACCACGCCGGGTCCGCTGTCCGAGGCGACCACCTTCGAGCGCTTCGTGGCCGGTGCCGAAGCGAACGTGGCGGTCGGGCTGGCGCGGCTCGGCCACTCGGTGGCGTACATCGGGAGGGTCGGCGCGGATGGATTCGGCCAGGCGATCACACGCAGGCTTCGCGGCGAAGGCCTCGACATCGCGGACCTGGCCGTGGACCCGGACGCCCCGACCGGTCTGATGTTCCGCGAGCGGCGTGTGGTGGGGCCCGCCCAGGTCGTCTACGCCCGGCGCGGATCGGCCGGCTCGCGCCTGACACCCGCCGAGGTCCAACGGGCGATGGCGCGGCACCACGACACCGTCCCCCGCTGGCTCCACCTGACCGGGATCACGCTGGCCCTCTCCGCAGACGCCCTCGCCGCAACGGAGCGCGCGATCGAGTCGGCCCGCGCTGCCGGCCTGACGATCAGCCTCGACCTCAACCTGCGTCGCCGTCTCTGGTCGGACGAGGCGGCAGCGCCGGTCCTACGCGCACTGGCCGGCGACGTCGACGTCCTGCTCGGCAGCCCGGACGAGCTCGCGGTCCTGACCGATCGAACCGCCGAGCACGACCCGGTGGAGTTGGCCCGCGCCGCTCTCGAACTCGGGCCGTCCGTGGCCGTGGTCA
>JANMBS010000080.1:0-1698 GCA_031360525.1 Thermomicrobiales bacterium | reverse complement strand
GCGTCGAACCGGAGGTCATCGGTTCCGATCTCGGCCACCTCGCCGGAGGCGCGCATCCGGGCGAGCGGGATGGGCGGGGTCTGTCGGCTGGCGAACACGATGGACAGCCGCTCGGGCGCCCGGGCGACAAGCTCCCTCGCGATGATCCGCACCTCGGGCGACTCGTCGACGACATGGAAATCGTCGAGGATCAGGACCGCGCCGTGTTCCGCGATCCTCGGGAGCTCCCGCAGGAACACATCGGTCGCGGCCTCGCGAGTCGGGCCCCCTGTCGCGAGGTCGCTCAACATCGCGGCCGTGGTCGGCGCGAACCCGGGATCGTGTTCTCGGCCGGCGGCGACGAGATGGCTCAAGAAGGAGATCCAGTCCCGATCCTCGTCGTCGAGGCGGTACCAGAGGGTCCGCAGCCGTGTCCTCTGCGAGAAATCGGCGAGCAGGGTCGTCTTGCCGTACCCCGCGTCGGCCAGGACCAGAATGACGCGGTGGTGGATCTTGGCCGCCAGCCAATCGAGAAGTCGGTCCCGGGCAAGCGTCTCGTCCCGCAATGGCGGGCGCTGGACCTTCGCGGCCTGGATCGGGTACCCGTTCATTCTGTCGCCAGCGGCTCCATGTTCGAACGGGTCGACCTGTCGTCCCGGTCCCACAGCAACCCGGCCCCGCCCTCCGGTCGACGGCACGTTCCGCGCCGGAGCTCGGGGCGCGAACGATACGGACTGGCCGAACGGCGTGTCAACGATGGAGTCGGGTCCGGGCATATGCGCCATCTTGGCGGGCGACGCTCACCCGCCGATTAGCTGCGACCCTGGCTCGATACCCCCGGCTAGCCCTCGTATTCGAAGCCGATCTTGACCTCGACGTGGTACTCGACGATCTCCCCGTCGCGGACGACCGCGGTCGACTTCACGACCTCGACCGAGACGATGTTGCGCACCGTCTTCGAGGCGGTCTCGACGGCCTGGCGGGCGGCGTCGCTCCACGAGCGGGGGCTCGTGCCGACCATCTCGCGAATGATGATGACGCCCACGGGTGCCTCCTTCTGACTCGGACGCTCGTTTCGGGCGCTCATGATGACACGAGACCGACCCGTTTCCGGATCGGTCTCGTGGCTGCTCAGGAGAGTCGAGCGAACGGCTAGACGGTCGCCGGCTCGGAGAGCGTGCCTGCTCGAACCTTGTCGAAGCAGGAGCTGCAATAGACGGGTCGATCGTTCCGTGGCGCGAAGGGCACGACGGCCTGACCCCCGCAGGCCCCGCAGATCGCGGCATGGAACTCTCGTGGTCCTTCGTTCGAGCGGGCGCGCTTGGCGGCGGCTCGGCATGACGGGCAGCGCTGGGGATCGTTGGTCAACCCCTTGCTGGCAAAGAAGGCCTGCTCGCCGGCAGAGAAGCTGAACTCCTCGGCGCAGTCGCGACAGGTCAGACTACGGTCTTGGTACACCCTCTCCAGACCCTCCTCCGCTCCGGGACGCCATGGACGCACGAGACCCCGACACCGAGTGGGCAACGTGTCGGCGGAGGCGTGCCTGAAGTGGGGTGCGCGCCCGGTCGGCCCGGGCTCGGGGCCCGGAACTCATAGCGGAGAAGATACGCGTCCCGTCAAGTGCCAAGGAAGCGGTTGCCCGCGCTGGCATTGGGCGACCTCGCGGGCCGAGCTGCTACGCCTCGGCGTAGCGCTCGCTGGCGTAGCTGACGAAGCGGG
>JANMBS010000069.1:0-9359 GCA_031360525.1 Thermomicrobiales bacterium | reverse complement strand
CCCAGTTGACGATATTCGGGTCGCCCAGGAACGAGACCGGGCCCAGGTGGACGGTGCCGAGGCCGGCGTTGAGCAGGCCGATGTTCGCGTCGGGGGCGTAGACGAACTTCCAGATGATCGCAAGCGCGGTCGCCGCCACGGCCTGCGGCAGGAAGACCGCCGCCTTGATCAGGGACTCATAGCGGACCCGGGATGCAAGGGTCGCGATCAGGAGGCCGAGACCGAGCACGAAGCCTGTGTAGAAGATGATCCACAGCACGTTGTTCCAGACCGCGCCACTGGGCGGGAACGTGCTGAGATTGATGAAGTCCGCGTCTTTGGTGAAGAGCGTGATGAAGTTATCGAGCCCGACCCAGTTCGTGAACTCGCCGCGTCGACCGCGGTTGAACGACAACAGGATCGTGTAGATCGTCGGGAAGATCAGGAAGACGAGGAGCAGGATCGCGGCCGGTCCGAAGAAGATGAGGAGCCCGCGCCAGTTGTTCTTCTCTCCCGTCTTGGGCGCGCCCTTCGGGAAGGTCGCGGGCGTTGCGAAGACCGGGTCGCGAAGGTCAGGTGCGCTCCCAGCCAAAGGGCTGTCCTCCTATCGAGCGGGGGATAGGGTGCGGGAGGCCCGGTGGGCCTCCCGCGTTTGGTTCGTTTCGGCTACTTCTCGTTATCCCAGGCGGTCTTCACCTTGGTCTCGAAGGCAGCCCAATCGACGGTCGTTCCGGCGATCGCCTTCTGCAGCTCGGCCCCGAGATCGGGAGCGCCGGCCGGCAGGAGGTCGGAACCGTCGAACTTGACCACGCTCGCACCGGTCACCTGGGCGGCCTCGCGCTTGACGAGGTCGGTCGGATACGAATCGGTGCTGACGGCCTTGATCGGGGAGATGATGGCGCCAGTCTTGGCCCACGCATCGCCCGAGTCAGCGGTCGTCATGAACATGATGAATTCCTTCACGCACGGCTTGTCGGTCAGCGCCGCGATGACGTCGCCACCGATGGTGACGGGGTTGGTGTCCGGTCCGCCGATCGACGGGAAATCGGTCCAGTCGATCGTGGTGCCGGGCACGAGGGCCTTGTTGACCTGGCCGGTGGCGATGCCGCCGACGAAGCCGCCCTCGTAGTACATGTCCGCGACCGGCTTCTCACCGAAGACCTGCGCGATGCCGTCGACCCAGGCACGGCCGTTGGCGGCCGTGATGCCACCGGCGACGTACGTGTCGTTGAGGACTTCCTTCATGGTGTCGACCGCGGTCGCGACGCTCGGGTCGGTCCACGGGAGCGTGCCAGCGAAGAGCTGGTCGTACTTGTCGCCGCCGGCCTGACGCAGGTAGATGCTCTCGAACCAGTCGGTGAGCGTCCATGTGTCAGGCCCGGTGCCCAGGCCGAGCGGCTTGGTGCCCTTGTCAGCGATGGTCTTGAGGGTCGCCTTGAACTCCTCCCAAGTCTTGGGCGGGGTCACGCCGGCCTCGGTGAACTTGTCGGGGCGATACCACAGCGTGCTCTTGCTGTTGAACTTGACCATGATCGCGTAGAGCGTGTCATCGACCTTGCCGATGTCGAGGACGCCCGGGGCGTAACCCGCCTCGAGCCCGGCAGCATCGATGCCGAGGTCGGCGATCTTCTTGATCGAGCCGTCCCGGGCGAAGCGGCGAAGGAAGCCGATGCCGGGCAGGATCGAGACGTCCGGCGGGTTGCCGCCCGTGATGCGGGTCTGGAGAACGGTGGCGTAGTCCGTCCGGATCGACTCGTAGGTGGCCTTGCAGCCGCCGGATGCGTTGAAGGCGTCGAGTACCTTCTGGAACGACTCCTGCTCGCTACCGCCCCACAGGGAGGTGACGACGATCGAGCCGGTGGCGCCTGCCGCCTCGCTTCCGGCCGGGGCACTGCCCGCGGCACTCGCGGCCGGGGCGGATGCGCCAGTGCCTGTGCTCGGGGCGGTCGAACCGCTCCCGCTGCCGCAGGCCGCAAGGACGAGCGCGCTCGTCAAGAACAACGTTAGGAAACGTAGCGATCGATTCATCGACCACCTCCGGTGCGTCCGGTCGTCAGGCACGACATGTGCGCGCGACGGACAGGGTGCGGCGAAATCTGTTCGGATGTGCCTTTCTCCTCCGTCTGCGGCACCTGCAGGATCGGTCGCGGCCTATTCCCAGGCCCGGACCTCAGACCCCTGCCGCGGTCGTCCGAACGGCGACTCGTGCAGGGTCAGATGACCTGCGTCATCCAAGGCGAGACTAGGCCGCGCCTCACCCGCATGTCAATCGGATGGACATCGCAATCAAGCGACAGTAGCGTCGTGCCCGGGTTCGTGCTGCCGCACGCCGGCAGTGCCGAGGTTCGCGCCGCTCCCAGCGGCATCCTCTGCGGAACCGTGTTCCGAGCCGTCGTGCAGTTCCGTCATCCGCCTGTCTGGCGGGGAGCCTCCGCGCCGACCGTTGCCAAGGCGTGGGCGAGCACGCGCCGGCCGATCGCGGCCGCCTCGGACGGGGGCGACCAGGAGCTGTCCTGCTCGACCATCAGCCAGCCCGCGTAGCCGCGCCGGGCGAGCACGCGCAGGACGCCGAGGAGATCGAGGCTGCCCGCGCCGAGCTCGGTGAAGATCCGTTGTTCGACTGCCTCGGCCAGGCCGGACACGGCACCCGCCGCGAGCCTCGCGTGAACGTCAGGATCGACGTCCTTGAGATGGACGTGGGTCACGCGCTCGCCGAGCCACTCGAGGGCAGCCACCGGGTCGCCGCCCCCGACGAGGTAGTGCCCGACATCGAGGCAGATCCCGACCCGCGCCGGATCCGTGGCCGCGACCAGCCGCTCGACCTCGGTCCGTGTCTCGACGTACGTCCCGGCGTGTGGATGGAAGGCCAGCTGACGGCCAGCCGCGATCGCCTCGTCGGTGAGCACATGGAGGGCCTCGACCAGGCCAGCCCACGCGGCGTCGGTCAGGCGCGGCGTCCCGGCGGCGTCCGCCCGGCCGGCTCGAGCGTCCCGATCCGGCGATCCATCGAGCGCCACGCACAGGACGTCACCGGAGGCTTCGGCGAGGAGCCGCAGGCGTTCGCGCCCGGTGGCCAACGCGTCCGGCCCGAGTCCAGCCGCGCTGGCGGGCAGCGCTGCGTAGACCTCGGCGAGCCGCAGGCCTCGTACGGCGAGCATCGCGCGCAGCTCCGCGCCCTCGGGGAGTCCGGCGTCAAGCTGCGTGCCCTCGTACCCAAGCCGCGCGATCTCGTCGAGGATCGTGACCGGGTCGATGCGAGCCGCGGGCGCACCGGCGAGGACGTGGTGCCACAGGATCGGGACGGTGCCGATTCGGGCGTTCGGGAGGGCGTCGCCGGGACGGCGGAGGCGTGCGCGCGGGTCGGGCTCGGTCTGGCGATCTGGCTGGGGCACGCGTTTTCAGTCTCCGTGAGGTGGTCGGGGAACCCGCGGCGCCGGTCCGGGCATCGTATCCGGCGAGTGGTCACGGAGCGAGACCGGCCGCCATTGCCCCCCGTCCTATACTCGGCCCGACGCCCATCGCGCCGACGCCGCTCACCAGGTAGGCACCATGATCGATGGATCGCAGCGACCGCCAGCATGCCTCGTCGAGCTTGACGAGGCATCCCGTGTCGACCTGACCCGCCTCCTCCTCCATCGGCCGGACGGGCGCATCCGGTCCCCGATGCTGGAGCCGCGCTCGGACGCAAGAGCGCCACGGCGCGACTATCCGCCGGCCGGAGACCTGCCGCCCCTCCGAGCATTCCTCGGGCCGCTCGTCTGGGTCCTCGTTCCTGGACTGCCCGTTTTCGTCCGGGTGGGATGGCAGGCGGCTGTCGTGATGGCCCTCGTCGCCCTGATGGTCCGCGAAGCCCATGTCCGTGCGGATCGCTCCACGATCTCGTTTGGCGAGGGCTTCCTCGGATACTCGGCCCGCGAGGACTGGCCGCATGGCGTCCAGGAGGATGACGACGTGCACTGGAACTGGTCGACGGTCCGATCGGCCGTGCCGGGACGGGGCGCACACGCATAGCCTGGCCAGCCTCAGCGCAGGCGGATGGTCGCGATCTCCCAGGCGCCGAGCGGCACGCGAAGGACGGACCCGGCCTCGACCGGAAGGAGGGCCCCCTCGCGACCGAGCAGATCCACGACGCGCGCCTCCCGGAACTCCCCGTGGACGATCGCTTCGGTCGCGGCCGAGTGCTCGGCGACGAGACGGAGTTCGAGCCACTCCCCGTGCCGACGGAGGGCGCTGAGAACGACGCCGCGCCCCTCGATCGCGAGGCCTGTGGTCTCGCCGGACCCCTCGATCGCGTCACGAGCGGAGCCGCGGACCGCCAGCAGGGGATGCTGGAAGCGCTCCATGGCATCCAGGACGCCTGCCTCCGACCACCCGCCCGCATGCGGCATCATCGCGAAGGAGAAGGTCCATGGCCCGATCCGCTGCGCATCGGGGACGGGCACCTCGGGCCCGGCCGGGTCCTCGCGGTACGGGTTCACATTGCGGCTGATGAGTCCGAACGAGCGGAGCACGGTGACGGCCAGCTCGCGTCCGTCGTCGACCAGCTCGTACTCCGTCACGTGATCGAACAGCAGCGACATGCCCGCCGCGTGGACGAAGCCACGGGCCGGGTAGGTCGGCAGCGGCACCTCGCCGTGGCCGCCCTCCATGGTCAGGCCACGCTCCACGACGGCGAACTGGCCCTCGGCGGCGGACGTCGTCGCCGGCGCGGGCAGGGGCACGTGCCAGCGGAGCCGATGATCGCGCGACCGATTCTCGAACTCGACGCGGACCCGGACGAAGGGCTCGCCAGCCCGCATCTCGTACGTGGTTGCCACATCGGTCGCGACCGTGGCCTCGCTGCGGCCGGCGCCCGACGGCCCGACGGCGACCGGCCAGTCGTAGTTGCGCCGGACGACCAGGCTGCCGAGAAGCGGCCCCGCGGCGGTCTGCTCGAACGTGACGCTCAGCGGCGCCTCGACGAGGCGATCGTCCGCGGGCGGGCCGTAGTTGTAGCTGTCCCCGAACTCGCCGCCATCGACCAGGCGCCCGACGCCAGCCAGCTCGGAGCCGTCACCGGCGAGACGTACGGTCCCGTCGTCGTCGCCCGTCAAGGTCACCAGGCCGTTGGCGAGCGACCGGGCCGTGGCGGCCACCGGCGCGACCCTGGCGTTCGCGGGACCGGCCGGCGCGCCGGTCGCGACCGTGGACCAGCCCAGTGGCGGCACGTCGACCTGGACCAGGATCTGGCGACGGTCCGGGGCGAGCACGACGAGCTCCCAAAGGGCCTCGGGAGACGCCGCGGCGGCCGCACAGACGTCCGTGACAAGTTCGTCGACATCGAGTTCGGGTGGCTCACCGACGTCGTCGACGAGGAGGGTGATCGTCGGGATCTCGGCGCCGGGGTCGACGCGGGCGCCGTTGAGCTGGCGCCCGAACAGCTCTCGGCCATGCCGTCGCCGGCGAAGTAGTTCGGGGAAGCCGTCGCCGCGCAACCGAAGCCGGGCGATCACCGGGTCCCGGCGCGAGAGCTCCTGGGTGGGCACCACGGTGCCGCCCATCGAGAATGCAAGCTCCCCCTCGGCCGGGATCGAGGCGTCGAAGGTGACCATGTCGGTCCGGGCCGCCGGCGATGGGTTGACCACGGCCCAGCTGCCGAGCGGGACGCCGGACGCGATCCGCCGCCCCGTGTCGTTCAGGACGCCGCGGCCGAGCTGTTCCGCCTCGGCATAGCGGCTCAGGACTTGGGCGACCACGACGTCGTGCGAGCAGCCGCAGATCGAATCGTGAGCGGAGTTGTCGACGACCCGTCGCCATGCGAGTTCAAGCAGGCGCTCGGGCCACGGCCCGCCGTGCAGCGCCGTCAGCGGCTCGGTATAGCGTTCGAGGAGGCGTTCGACGCGACCCGAGGCGGCCCGCAGGTCGATCCGCGCGGAGGTGACGCCCATCAGCATGTTCGCGCGGGCCCCCGACCGCAGCTCCCCGGTCCAGCGCGGGAACGGCCGGTCGTCAGGTTCGGGGCGGACGGCGTAGTCGGCCAGCGTCTCGAGCCGGACCTCGATGCCGTCGTCCCGCGCGTTGACCGCATCGACGAGATCGGCCAGGCGAGGGGAGGGGACCGCGTGGTCGGTGCCGTACATGGCCAGGACCGAGCTCTCGCCATAGAACGGGGCATTGTCGGCCCGGTAGCCGACCAGCTTGGAGCCGAGGCGATCCGGGACGTCGAAGAGGTAGGCGCCATTGCCGTAGCCACCGACTAGGTACTCGGTCTGGACCTCCGAGCCGTCCGGAGCGGACCAGTGGAACGTGTTGCGATCGATGGCCTCGGGGACACCGCGCCAGACGACGGCTCGCCCGATCCCAGCCCGTCGAAGGATCTGCGGCATCTGCGCGATGTGGCCGAACATGTCCGGCAGGTAGCCGACCGGCATCGCCCGGCCAAGGTGCTCGGCCCGAGCCCAGCCTAACTCGAGATTGCGGATGATCGTCTCGCCCGAGACGAGGAACTCGTCCATCAGGATCTGCCATGGTCCGATCGCGAGGCGGCCCTCGGCGATCAGCCGCCGGATCAGGGGCTCCGCGTCTGGGCGCACTTCGAGGTAGTCGTCGACGGTCGCCGCCTGTCCGTCGAGCGTGAAGCGCAGCCGCGGATCGTGCTCCATCCGCTCGAGGAGCTGGTCGACCAGTTCGACGAGGCGCATCCGGAAGATCTGGAACGGCTCGTACCACTCGCGATCCCAGTGGGTGTGTGGGACGAGATGGACGATCGTGTGCTCGGTCAAGCCGGCGCCTCGATCTCGAACGCTTGCCCGGTCTGCGCCGCGCGGCGGGCGATGATCCGCTGTGACGTCACGATGTCCGCCCGGCCCTCGACGACGCCTGCCTTCGGCGCGGTCCCGTCCACGACCAGGCGGTGGAAGGCGAGCAATTCCTCCTCGAACGCCTCGGCTACGGCTCGGAAGCGCGTGTCGCGGCGGCCGTCGCCGGCCCCCTCCGCCACGCGCCGGTCGGTCGGGGCATGGAGCAGGTACGGCGACGGGAACTCCAGCTCGATCGACGCCTGCTCGGTGACGACCCGGACCTCTTCCCGGTAGGCAGGGTAGTCCGGCAGGAAGTGCCAGCGGATCGCGAACCGCCCGCCGGCGGCGAGCCGCCCATCGACCGAGACGGACGGAGGCCACACCTCATCCGGCCAGACGTCGACGGCATCGATCCCGACCGGGTCGCCGGCGAAGGCCCGGATGAGGGCCAGCTCGTGGACGATGCTCCCCAGCACGATGTTCGAGTACAGGCGCCCGAGGGTCTCCGCGGCCGGTCCGACGGCCACCGTCTGGAGTCGGTCGCCCTCATCGCGCAGCCGGGCCATCACTTCTGGCGGGATGTCGGTCGGCGGCGGCAGCAGGCGGGCGTGCGCGAGCTGGCGCTCACTGGTCGGATGCAGGACGCGGATCTCGATGGACCGGATGGCGCCGACACGCCCGGTGTCAGCGGCGACGGCCAGGCCCTCGACGACGGCCGGGTCGTACAGCTTCATATACCCGACCTGGAGCCTGGACCGCTCGTCAGCGGCCAGGCGGCCGGCGATCGCATCGGCCTCGCCGAGGGTCCACGCGAGTGGCTTCTCGGCGAAGACGGCCACGCCACGGTCGAGGCCGGCCGCGATGGCGCCGCCATGCGAGCCGGAGGTCAGGATCATCAGGGCGTCGATGTCGGGCGACGACAGCAGGCCGTCCAACCCACCGAAGCGATCGGCCCGAACGACCCGGTAGCGCTCCCCGATGACGTCGACAAGGCCGGGCGACAGGTCGGCGATGGCCGCGATCCGGAACCGGTCGGCGAGCCGATCGAGGAGCGGCAGGTGGACGGCCTGGGCGACAGCGCCGAGGCCCAGGACGCCGACCCGGACGCGTTCAGGCACGGGAAGCGGTCGTCCAGTCGGGGCCCATCGGCGGAAGTATAGGTGGGAGGGCCGACCCTCCACGGCTGGCGATGTCGTAGGCTGATGGGCCACGGGGCGGAGGGTCACTCCGTCTGTCGAGAAGGGACGGTCCGGTCATGCCGAAGGCTCCGCGCAGCGCAGCCAAACCCGTGGCGAGCCCCGCTGAGAGCCCGGCGGTGAGCCCGGATGCGAGTCCCGCGGTCGGACCGGCCGAGTCCCCGGCGAAGGCTCCCCGCAAGGCGACGCGGCGCCCCGCCAATCCAGCTACCAAGCCCGCCACAAAGCGCGCGGCGCGCAGAACGACCGCTTCGGCCCCCGCCGTGGCCGGCGCTTGGTTCGGTGACGATTGGTGGCAACGGGGGGTCGTCTACCAGGTCTACCCACGCTCGTTCGCGGACGCCGATGACGATGGCATCGGCGACCTGCCCGGCCTGATCGCCAAACTCGACTATCTCAACGACGGGACGGAGCGGTCGCTCGGCATCGACGCGATCTGGCTGTCGCCGATCCACCCGTCGCCCGGTTTCGACGTCGGCTACGACGTAGCCGACTACGACGCCATCGACCCGATCTTCGGGACCCTCGACGACTTCGGTCGGCTGGTCACCGAAGCGCATCGCCGCGGCATCCGGATCATGCTCGACCTGGTGATGAATCACACCAGCTCGGCGCACCGCTGGTTCGAGGAATCGCGGCGCGACCGCTCGGGCCCCTATGGCGACTGGTACCTGTGGCGCGACGGGGTCGCGGACCGTTTTGGGCGCGTGGGGAAGCCCAACAACTGGACGTCGTTCTTCGGCGGCTCGGCGTGGACCTGGGACGAGGTCCGCGGGCAGTTCTACATGCACACGTTCCTGCCTGAGCAACCGGACCTCAACTGGCGCAACCCGGCCGTGCGCGAGGAGATGTTGAGGATGGTCCGCGGCTGGCTCGAGCGCGGCGTTGACGGCTTCCGGCTCGATGTCTTCAATGCATTCTTCAAGGACGAACAGCTGCTTTCGAACCCGCGTCGATTGCGCGGACGCCGCCCGTACGATCGCCAGCTCCACCTCTACGACAAGGACCGTCCGGAGCTCGCAGGCTTCCTGACGGAGTTCCGGGCACTGGTGGATTCGTTCTCGGAACGGATGACGGTCGGGGAGCTCTTCTCGGGTGATCCGGCGCTGGCGCCCACGCTGAGCGCGCCGCGCCATCTCGTCTTCGACTTCGAATTGATCCGCCAAGAGTGGAGTGCCGAGGGTTTCGCCGACGCCAGCCAGAAGCACGAGGAGCGCTTCGGTAATGAGGCCTGGCCGACGATCGTGCTCTCGAACCACGACCAGTCGCGGCAGGCCAGCCGCCTCGCTCCGGACGCCGATGCTGCGACCAGCGACGAGGTGGCGCGCGCGGCGGGAGTCCTGAGCCTGACCATGCGCGGCACGCCCTTCCTGTACTACGCCGAGGAGATCGGGGCGCGTGACGT
>JANMBS010000211.1:0-1810 GCA_031360525.1 Thermomicrobiales bacterium | reverse complement strand
CCGCTTGACCCCGGGGTCCGCATCGACCATCTCGCGCAGCGGCGGGGCGATCTTCAACGCCTCGTCGAGGGAGATGCCGAGCTGGTTCGGGATGGCCTTGGCGATGCGGTCCACCTCGCCGTAGGAATGCCCCAGCACGCGGCCGACGTCGCGGATGGCGGCCCGCGCCAGCATCGTGCCGAAGGTGATGATCTGGGCAACGTGGTCCTGGCCGTACTTGCGGCCGACGTAGGCGATGACCTCCTCGCGTCGGCCGTCCTCGAAGTCGACGTCGATGTCGGGCATCGTCACCCGGTCAGGGTTGAGGAAGCGCTCGAACGGGAGCTGGTAGAGGATCGGGTCGACCGGGGTGATGCCCAGCGTGTAGGTCACGATCGAACCTGGCGCGCTCCCCCGGCAGGTGGTCTGGATGCCCTGCTCACGGGCGAAGGCGATGAAGTCGGCGACGATCAGGAAGTAGCCCGCGTAGCCCATCGACAGGATGACGCCGAGCTCGTAGTCGAGCCGAGTCTGGAGCTCCGGGGTGACCGTGCCGTAGCGGCGCTCGAGGCCCCGCTGGCACTCGGCGCGCAGCCAGGTCTCCGTGGTGAAGCCGTCCGGCACCGGGAAATGCGGGATGCGCAGCTGTCCGAGCGGCAGCGACAGGTCGGTCATCTCGGCGATGCGCCGGGTATTGGCGATCGCCTCGGGATTGTCGGGGAAGAGGGCGGCCATCTGGGCGGCCGACTTCACGTAGAAGTCGTGGGTGTCGAACTTCATCCGGTTGGGCGTGTCGAGGTTGTTGCCGGTCCCGACGCAGAGCAGGACGTCGTGCGCCTCGGACTGGTCCTGCCGGACGTAATGGAGGTCGTTGGTCACGACCAGGGGGAGGCCGGCCTCCGGCGCCAGGCGCAGCAGCTGCTCGTTGAGCCGGCGCTGGTCGGGCATGCCATGGTCCTGGAGCTCGAGGTAGAAGCGGTCCTTCCCGAAGATGTCACCGTACTCGCCGGCGAGGTTGCGGGCGAGCTCCCAGTCCTCGACCTCGAGCGCCTTGGGGATCTCGCCCGATAGGCAGGATGAAAGGGCGATGAGGCCTTCGCTGTATCTGGCAAGGTGCTCACGATCGATGCGCGGCTTGTAGTAATAGCCGTCGATGTGGGCGTCCGTGATGAGCCGGCACAGGTTTCGGTAGCCGACTAGGTTCTGCGCGAGGAGGATCAGGTGGAAGGGCTGGGCGTCGGCCTTGCCCTCCTTGTCGGTCATCGACCGGCGGGCGACATAGGTCTCGACACCGATGATCGGCTTGATGCCCTTGGACCGCGCTGCCTGGTAGAAGGCGACCGCGCCGTAGAGGGCGCCATGGTCGGTGATGGCCATCGAATCCATGCCCAGCTGTGCGGCCGTGTCGACCAGCTCCGTGATCCGGCCGAGGCCGTCGAGCAGGCTGAATTCGGAGTGCACATGGAGGTGGGTGAAGTCGTTGGGAGCCAGGGTCATCGGGTGGTCAATGGTACCGGCCCGGACGGCCCGACGCGGCTCGCTCGGGCCCCTTGACGTCCTCTGCCGCGATGGCGAGACGATACGGAGCCTGGGCCGCAGGCAAGGCGCGACGATCGCGAGTGAGCCCTCAGAGCGCCGGGCCTTGCGCCGACGGGCGCTGACCACGAGGTCTCCGCGAGTGCGGGACATCCGGTGAAAGCGACTATCGTCGTCCGATGCTTTCCTGGGATCCGAGTGACGACGACATCGAAAGCCTCGTGATCGACGCTCTCGAGGCATTGCCCGCGCCCTTCCGTGACCAGCTCGGGAGCGTCGCCATCGTCATCGAGGA
>JANMBS010000025.1:0-4688 GCA_031360525.1 Thermomicrobiales bacterium | reverse complement strand
GGCGGCAAAGCAGGCGTCGAGCTCCGGAACCACACCGGTCGCGAGCCGCCTGGTCGCGCCCATCGCGCCCGGGTCCGACCGGGGTCATGCCGGTGGGCTGATGCGAGCCGGTGGGTCCGGCGCCGGACCGGGCACCACGCTCCCGGTCGCCTGGGCGGCGGTCGCGGGCTGTCGTTGGGCCGCCGCCCTCGCCCGGCCGGCGCAGTCGAACGCGCCAACCGCCCTCGCGGACCTCCAGCTCACCCAGCCCGGTCGCGCCGAGCTTCGCGATCAGGGCAGGCAGGAGCTCGTCGCTCAGCCGGCCGATCGCGGCGTGGTCGGCCGAGCGCTCCGCGTCGGTGCGTTCCGGGCGGCGATCGCCGGGCGTGACCGGTTCGGGCAACCTCTAGACCTCCTCACGAGCCGGTGGTTCGTCGCGGGACCACGACGGGACGGCCGCGCCAACGGCGCGCCGACCCGGGTCGAGCAGGTCTCGCAGGCGATCTCCCAGTCCCCGGCCTGCTGTCGGCGGGAGCTCGGCTGTCTCCGCCTCAGTGTAGGTCCCCAGCGCCCGATAGCGGCGGTAGCGCGTGTCCAGCAGCTGGTCGACGGTCAACGCGTCGAGCGCCGCGAGCCGGTCGACGACGATCGCCTTGAGCCGTCGCGCGGTCTCTTCCGGGTCGGAGTGGGCGCCGTCCCTGGGTTCGGGCACGACGATGTCGACGACCCCGAGTGCCTGTTGGTCGGCGGCCGTCATCTTCATCGCCAGGGCTGCCGCCGGCGCCTCGTCGGCGGTCCGCCACAGGATCGCCGCACAGCCCTCGGGCGAGATCACCGAGTAGACCGCGTTCTCGAGGGCGATGACCACGTCGCCGACCGCGATGGCCAGTGCGCCGCCGGAACCGCCCTCGCCGGTGATGACCGTGACGATCGGCGTCCGCAGCCGGCTCATCAGCCCGATCGAGCGGGCGATCGCCTCGGCGATGCCGCGTTCTTCCGATTCGGGACCGGGGTGGGCACCCGGGACGTCGACGAACGTGATGACCGGCAGCCCGAAGCGCTCGGCCATCTCCATGATCCGCATCGCCTTCCGGTACCCCTCCGGGTGGGGCATCCCGAAGTTGCGGCGGATGTTCTCGTCGGTGTCGGCACCCTTCTGCTGGCCGACGATCGCGACGCGCCTGCCGTCGAGGCGAGCGAGCCCGACGACCATGGCCGCGTCGTCCCCGAACAGCCGGTCGCCGTGGAGCTCGATGAAGCCCTCGGTCATCGCCGCGACGAACTCGAGCGTGCGCGGCCGGCCGAGATTGCGCGCGAGCTGGACGCGTGCCCACACGTCGTCGCGCGGGTCGCTGTCGGATGGCAGGTCGGTGGGTACCGGGGCCGGGCTATCGCCGTTGGTCCGCTCGCCGACCCGTTCGGCCAGGGAGGACAGGAACGAGAACGGTCGGAAGCCGGGCGTCCCGATGTCGAGGTCGGTGCTGGCGCCTGGCGCCGCCTCCGCCCGCACCGCAAGCAGGCGCAACAGCGCGACGAGCTCGTCGCGCAGATCGGGCCGGCTGACGACCCGGTCGATGAAGCCATGCTCGAACAGGAACTCCGAGCGCTGGAAGCCGGGCGGCAGTTCCTGGGCGATCGTCCCGGCCGAGACGCGCGAGCCGGCGAACCCGATGAGCGCGTTCGGTTCGGCGATGTTGACGTCGCCGACGGCGGCGAACGACGCGAAGACGCCGCCGGTCGTGGGGTCCGACAGGACCGACAGGAACGGGACCCCAGCTGCCTGAAGACGCTCGAGCGCGGCCAGGGTCTTGGCCAGCTGCATCAGCGCGAGGGTGCCCTCCTGCATCCGCGCGCCGCCCGATGCGCTGACCACGATCAACGGGATCCGTGCCTCGAGGGCGTGCTCGGCGGCCCTCGTGACCTTCTCGCCGACGACCGCCCCCATCGAGCCGCCCATGAACCCGAAGTCCATGACGCAGATCGCGAGCGGGATCGCCGACATCGAGGCGGTCCCCCAGACCGCGGCGTCGCGCATCCCGGTCGCGGCCTGCGCCGCGGCAAGCCGGTCCGGGTACGACTTCTGGTCGATGAAGCCGAGGCGGTCGACCGACTGGAGACCCGCGTCGCGCTCGGCCCAGGTGCCGGGGTCGAGAAGCTGCCCGAGCCGCGCCGAAGCCGGCAGTCGGAAGTGGTGACCGCAGGTCGGGCACACCCGCATCGCCTTGTCGAGCTGCTTGTTGAAGACCATCGTTTCGCACGTCGGACACTTGGTCCACAGGTCCGCCGGGTAGGCGTCGCGTCGTGCGCGGAAGGTCGGCAGCTTGATCGGCATCAGGCGGGCCTCGTCCGGGCGACCGCGCGGGCGGCGCGGACCATGGGGCTGGCCGCGGGCCGGTTCAGGCGCCAGGCCACATAGGCGGCACCGGCCAGTGAGAGCGCGGCCGAGGTGATCGCCCCGCCGATGATGAGCGGACGACGGCCGTAGCCGACCGACACGTCATCTGCGTTGCCATCGAAAAGATCCATGAGCGGATCGCCCGACGGGAGCGGGACGATCAGCCCCTCTGCACCGGCCGCGGCGGCAAGGTGCATCTGTCGTGCGTGCGCGGCCAGGCGCGCCCCGAGCGCCTCCTCGAACAGGAACGACGGGTGGAGGCGTGGCAGGTCGCGGGCGAGGCGGTCGGCCGTCCGGCGGATCGGGTCACCCGGATCGCGCATGGTCGGGCCGCGGTCGGCGCCGCGTGCATGGGCGGCAAGGAGCGCCTCCAGGTACCGGTCTGTGACGAGTGCCTCGACCTCGTGGCCGTCCCGTCCGGGTGTCGCGCCGGTCACCGGGCCGGATCGTCAAGATCGCGCGCGACGCTGCGCAGGGCGCGGTGGATGAGGACCCGGACCGCGCCCTCGGAGCGGCCCAGCACGCCGGCGATCTCCGCGGTGGACATCTCGTCGACGAAGCGCAGGATCAGCGCCCGGCGACGGTCGTCGGGGAGCCGGCCGACCGCCGACAGTGCCGCCGCGACCTCGTCCCTGTGTGCAGCGTCGCGTTCGATGTCGACCGCGGCCGCGACCGTGGCGGCCGCCTCGAGTGGCGCCTCCGGCCGGCGGCGCAGCCTCCGCCGTCGTTCGGCAACGGCGTTCCGGGCGATCTGGAAGAGCCAGACGCGGAAGGTCGAGGCGCCATCCCCATCGGCCGGGCGCGCGCGCTCCTCGAACCGGCCGAGGTTCGTCAGGGCAGCGAGGAATGTGCGCTCGGTTGCGTCCTCCGCCTCGTGGTGGTCGCGCAGTTCGTAGAACGCGTAGCTGTACACCTGGGCCAGGTACTTCCGATAGAGGGCCTCGAAGCGGGCCGGGTCCGCCTGGGCCGCCTCGACGAGACGACGGTCACGGTCGAGGTGGGCAAGGCGCGGACCTCCCTCCTCCGGACGGTCCACTCTCCTGAATGCCGGGCGAGCCATGGCGTTACACCCGGGCCGCGGTCGAGTCCGTCAGACGGACATGGGTGACCTCGCCGACGAGGACGTGCCGGTCCCGTGTCGTGGCCCGCGGATCGGCCACGACGAGCGCACCGGTCACCGGATCGACACCGGTCGCGCGGACCGTCTCGATGCCCTGCGCAGTCTCGAGGCGGACCTCCCGGCCGGTCGTCACCTGGCGGGCGGTCCATGCGGCGCCGTCGAAACGCCCGCTCCGGAGGGTACCGATGCGCGGCTCGAGGTACGCCTCGAACACGGTCAGCAGGTCGACTCGTTCGATCCGGCGCCCGGTCAGTTCGCGGAGCGAGGTCATCGTGGCCGCGATGTCGGCCGGGAAATCGGTCGCGGCCCAGTCGGCGTTGACGCCCAATCCGATGACCGCACGTGGGTCGGCGGTCCCGAGACCGGTCGTCTCGCCCAGCACGCCGCCGATCTTGCGGATCCCGCCGGGACCGCTCCCGTCGCCCATCGCGATGACCAGGTCGTTGGGCCACTTGAGCCGGACTGTGCCGGCCGGCAGCCCGGCCGTCGTCTCGGCCGCCTCGGCCATCGCCAGCGACGCAACGGCCGCCAGCCGCCAGACCTTGGAGGGCGCCAGCCAGCCAGGCCGGAACCCGAGCGACACCAGCAGCGCCGCGTCAGGCGGCGCCACCCAGACCCGACCACCCCGCCCCCGACCCGCGGTCTGCTCGTCGGCGACCAGGAGGCAGACCTCCGGCGTCCCGGCGGCGAGCCAGTCGCGGACGACGTCATTCGTGGAACCGACGCGCGCGAGGTGCTCGCGTCGGGCAAGGAACGGCGTCATCGCCGCTCGGACCTCATCCGGCCGCCGCCGCGTCGGCGTCGGCGGCGTCGATCGTTTCGGGTCGCTCCAGCTCGAAGGCGTCGTGCAGCGCGCGCAGCGCCGTCTCGAGGTCGGCCTCGGCGATCATGCAGGTGATGCGCACCTCGGAGGTCGAGATCATCTCGATGTTGACGCCGGCATCGGCCAGCGTCCCGAACATGCGCGCCGCATAGCCAGGCGCGTTGTGCAGCCCCGCGCCGACGATCGAGACCTTGGCCACGGACGCGTCGGTGGTCAGTTCTCGGGCGGCCAGTTCGCGGACGATCGGATCGAGCGCCTTTTTGGCGGCCGCCAGTTCGACCCGCGGGACCGTGAATGACAGGTCGGTCTCGCCGCCATGGCCGACGTTCTGGACGATCATGTCGACGTTGATGCCGGCCTCGGCAAGCGGG
>JANMBS010000579.1:0-3052 GCA_031360525.1 Thermomicrobiales bacterium | reverse complement strand
CCCGCTTTCACGCCGGACGAGCTGCGGGCGATCGTCGACGAAGCCCATCGTAACGAGCGGCTGACCGCCGCCCACGCCGTCCCCAACGCGGCCATCGAGGACTGCCTCGAGGCAGGGCTCGACATGATCATCCATTGCTCGATGACCAGCCCCACCGGCGCCTACGTCTACCGCCCCGACCTGGCAGACCGGATGGCCGAAGCCGGCGTCTGGGTCAACCCGACGATCCACGACATCCGCGCTTGGCTCTGGTACTACCGCGACGAGGAGGCAGCGGGGCGCCGGCTGGATGCCACGGACGTCGCGAGGCAGGACGAGCTCCGGCAGCTGTACAACGACAAGCTGGATGCCGTCCGCCGGCTCCATGCCGCCGGAGTGCGGCTGATGGCCGGGTCCGACTCCGCATGGGGCCGCAGCCGGGCAGGCCACGGATGGCTGGAGATCGACGCCCTCACCGATGCCGGGTTGTCGACCGCCGAGGCGATCGCGGCCGGGACGACCGGCTCGGCCGCCGCGATCGGCGTGGGCGACGTCGCCGGCTGCCTCGAGCCGGGCCGACCGGCGGATCTCCTCGTGGTCGCCGGCGATCCGCTCGCCGACCTCGCCGTGCTCGGCGATCCTCTCGACGTCTTCCAGGCTGGTCACCGCATCGTCCGAAGCCGCGCAGGAGCGAACTGATGAGGGTAGGTCTGCTGCTGCCCCAGGGGTACTTCAACGAGTTCGAAGGCTGGAAGCCCGGGGATGCGTGGGCGCGGATCCTCGAGATCGCCCGGCTCGGCGAGCGCCTCGGCTTCGACTCCCTGTGGACTGGCGAGCACGTCCTCGCCAAGTGGGATCCGGAGGGCCCGGCCTTCGACTGCGTGACGATCCAGACGGCGGTCGCCGCGGTCGTCCCGCGCGTCGATATCGGCTTCTGCGTCATCAACTCGACGTTTCGCAGCCCCGCCATGACGGCGAAGATGGCCGCGACGCTCGACACGATCAGTGGCGGTCGCCTCGTCCTTGGGCTCGGCGCCGGGTTCAAGGACAACGAGGCGCGCGCGTTCGGGCATCCGTATCCGGAGCTGAAGGAGCGCCTGGCGATCCTGTCCGAGCACTTCGAGATCGTGAGCCGCATGACGCGACGCGACGAGCCGCCGTTCACGTTCGAGGGCGCCCACTCGCGGGTGGAGAACGTCACGAATGCCCCGCGGACCGGTGGTGGCGATCACATCCGGCTGGTGGTCGCCGGGCATGGCCGGAACGTGACGTTTCCCCTGGCGGCGCGCTACGCGGATGAGGTCAACCTCGATGCCGCGGTGGACGAGATGGCCGACGCGATCGAGGCGGTCCGCGGCCGCTGTGACGAGATCGGCCGCGACCCAACGACACTCATGCTGGCCACCGGCACCAACCCGGCCTGGCCCTACCCGGGCCTGAAGACCACCGGCAAGCAACGGATGATGAAGCAGGAAGACCTGCCGGCGATCATGGAATACGACTTCAGCACCATCCTGCCGCGGGCTGCCGAGCTGCGCCGGTGGGTCGAGCTGGGGCTCGACCGGGTCGTCTGCGGGGTGCCCGGTCTTATCGACACGGACGAGGGTCTGTACGAGCTGATCGAGGACTGCCGGGCCGCCGGTGTGGAGTTCACACCGGCCATCGCAAGCACCTGAGGCTGGTTGTTCTGGTAGCGCCCGCGATCAGGTCAGCGGAACGGCGCGATGGCCTCCGCCGCGCGATCGAGGTCCGCCTCGGTGTTGTAGACATGGACAGCGAAGCGAACGGCGGTGCCACGGACCGATGCCCTGACGCCGGCCGCCTGGCACGCGGCCCGTGCGGCCTCGCCGTCGTCCAGCGGCGCGCAGACGAGGGAGCCGCCATACCACGGCACACCCAGCCGGTCGGCCAGGCCCTCGGCCATGCCGAGCACGGCCTCGAACGCACCCATCGCCTGCCACTCGGTGAGGAGCTGCATCGAGGCGGTCGCCCCGACCCACGGGAACCATCCGCGCGACACGTCGAACCGGCGCGCGTCGGGTGCCAGCGTCAACGGCCCACCGAAGTAGCGGCCGTACGGCAGGTCCGCCGCGCGCCAGTTGGCATTGCGCGGCTCGAGTTCGTCCCAGTGATCGCGCCGTACGTACAGGTATGCCGTCCCGCGCGGCGAGAGGAGGTGCTTGTAGCCCGAGCACACGAGGTAGTCGATCCGGTCGATGACGCCGTCGAGCGGCACGAACGGGATCGCCTGAGTGGCGTCGATCAGGATTCGCGCACTGTGGCGGCCGGCGGCCCCCACGATCGCATCGAGGTCGGCCAGCTTGCCGGTCTGCATCTGGACGAGGCTGAACGCCACGAGCGTGGTCGACGGGCGGATCGACCCCGCCAGCTCGTCGAACGGCACCTCGTGAACCGTCGTGCCCCGTTCCTTGGCCACCAGCAGTGGGAACAGGCTGGACGTGAACTCGTCGGCCGGCACGACGACCTCGTCGCCGGGCCCGAGCATCCCCGCCACCAGCCCGGTCCCGACCGATGAGGCCGGGATCGTGGCGATGGTGTCCTCGGCCGCCCCGATCAGCCGGGCGAAGTCGCGCGGCGCCTGGTCGGTCGGGGCGTCCCAGTCGGTGACCCAATCGCCGGTCCCGGCCTGCCACTCCCGCGTCGCCTTATCAAGGGCGTCGACCGTCGCCTGCGGCGGCAGGCCGTAGGTCGCGCTGTCGAGGTAGGTCATCCCTGCGGCCGGGTGGAACTGTGCACGGATGTTGGCGAGGTCGGCCGTGGTCGCCGGGCTCACGCCCATGCCATCTTGCCGCCGTTGAAGTTGATGCAATGGGTCTTGAGGTGGGTGAAGGTCTGGAGTGCCTCGACGCCGAGGTCCTCGCCGAGGCCGGACATCTTGTGGCCCTCGTACGGCACGTTGACCGGCAGGTAGTGCGGGCAGTTGGTCCAGATGATCCCGGCGTCGATCTTGTCTGCGACCCGGAAGGCACGTCCGAGATCGGTCGTCCAGACGGTCGCCGCCAGGCCGTACATCACGTCGTTGGCGATGCGGATCGCGTCGTCCTCGTCCTCG
>JANMBS010000546.1:0-4707 GCA_031360525.1 Thermomicrobiales bacterium | reverse complement strand
TGGAGAGAGGTCCGGGACCAGCGCGTTGGAGGGGACGAGGGAAAGCGTCCTCGCGGCGGCGGTGCGCGCGGGCTGGAGGGAAGTCGATCGCCGCTCTTTCAACGAGGCGGCCTTTTCAAGGGCGGACATGGAGCGGCCGGGCCTGGCTGGCGCCCTTGATGGGCTGCGTCAACGAAAGCTTCGGGCGCTGATCGTGTCCAAGGCCGATATCGAATGCACCATCGTCGACCTCGCATGGCTGCTTGAGACCGCGACGCGGGAATCCTGGGCGCTCGTCGCACTACACGTCGATCCGCCTGGCTCGCCCGACCCGATCGTGGTGGCGACTTTCGCGCCATACGACCGCCGTCGAAACGCCGAGAGGACCCGGGCCATCGTCGCCGCCAGAAGAGCTCGGGGCCTTCCGGTGGGTCGCACGAGTTCGCTGCCGAAGCACGTCCTGGAACGTATCGTCGCCGAGCGCAAGACCGGCGCTTCCCTGTATGCGATCAAGGACGGGCTCAACGCCGACGGGATCAAGGGATCCAGTGGCGGGAAGTGGTACGCCTCGACGGTCCGTCATGCCCTCCTCGTCGCAGAGCGCAACGCGAGATCGGGCTCGACCGCCCCGGGAACTCTGGAACCCAGCGCAACCTAGCCATTGCTGCCTGAGTGGTTCCTTCCGTGCGGCCCGCGGCGATGACCTCGTTCCCTTCCCTGTCCCCTGAATGCACGTCAGTCATGAAGATCGCCACGAGTGGGCGTGGCCAAGTTCGATTCTCGTCAAGAATCGGCTACGGTCGAGCGTGTCGAACCCGAATCCTATGACCTACGTGCATACGATGGCTCATCGGCGATGTCGCCCGATCGCCCGCATGAAGTCCGCGTAATCCAGGTACGGCGCGGGCTGCCTCCGGCCATCCTGGTGTAACGGTCGCAGCCAGGCTGTCCGCCGCGACAGCGGATCGATCATCGCAACGGCTCGGCCATGAGGTCGCGGGCCGCTGCCTGCCTGGACGAGGCCCCCGAGTTCATGCGCGCGGGTCGGAAATCCGACCCCGATCGGCACGCCGTTCGCAGATGCACGTGCATCGTTGGCAGCGGTTGCAAGGAGCAGGAGGCATCCGATCGCGTGCTTCGGTTGCCATCCCAACCGCCGGGCCGCGACGATCGCGTCGCGCTCATACCAACCCAACGAGCGCTCGATCGCTCCCAAGTCGCGGATCTCAGTCTTGATCTCGATGACGAGGAGCCACCCAGTCGCGGGGTGATATGCCAGGACATCGATCCAGCCACGCGAGCGATCGCCACCGACCTCGACTTCCATCGCGACCTCCCAACCGGAACGTCGCAGTTTCGATGTCACATACGCCGAGCATCGGGCATGGGCCGGCTCCCGCTGTCGCTGCCGGTCGCCGAGGAAGGGTGCGTCAACGGAGATCACGAGTCGCGCGCCCATCGCTTGGAGCAGTCGCTCCGCTGTCCCGAACGTGAGGTCGAGGGACTGACCACGTTCGACGCGAGAGACCTCCGACTGCGACAGGCCGGCGCGGGCTCCGAGCCCCTGCTGCGTCCACCCGATCGCGTGTCGGATACTCGCGATGGTGGTTCCGACGATCTCTCGGCTAGACCGGTTCATAGGCATCCCCGATTCATAGCGCAGAGCCCTTATCCAACAGCTATCTGCCACGAGCCGCTACTTGGCACCTTCGGGGCCGCACCGCGTTGCGCATGCAAGTCAGTCATGTGAATCCACCCGAACGAGCGTGGCGCGTGACGTCATTCGTCGGAACTGGGGCATGGTCAAGCGTGCCAAAGCCGAATCTGATGTCGGACATGCATAAAGGGAGCGGTCGCGGGGCATCACGGAACGAACGGTCGCGGTCCGTCACGGAACGAGCGGCGCCACCGAAAGAGCCGGAGCGGGCCGCCCGTCCGCGACCCGGTCAGGAACCCACCGCGCCGCCCTATACTCGGGCCATGTCCAGCGGCCTGTCCGCGAGGGGCCACGGCCCGGCGGTCCCACGGATCCTGCTCGTGGATGACGATCGTGATCTCCTCATCCCGCTCGCCGAGCAGCTGCGGATCGACGGCTTCGACGTCACGACCGCACGCGACGGCGAGGAGGCGCTCCGGCGTCTTGACACCGCCTGGCCCGACCTTCTGATCATCGACCTCTTGATGCCGCGCATGGACGGGCTGACCCTGGCGCGCGAGATCAAGGCGCGTGCCGACCTCCCGATCATCGTCCTCTCGGCGATCGACGCCGGGGACAACAAGGCGGACCTGCTGGACGAGTTCGCCGAGGACTACATCACCAAGCCGTATCACTACTCGGAGCTCCGGGCGCGCATCCAGCGGGTCCTTCGCCGCGTCGGCGACCGAGTTCCGCGCAAGGGCCTCGACCTTGGACCGGACCTGGTCCTCGAGCTCCACCAGCGCCGGGCTATCGTCCGCGGCGAGGCAGTCCAGCTGACGCCGACGGAGTCCCGGCTTCTCTTCGCTCTTGCCGCGAACCTGGGCCAGATCGTCACGACGGAAACGCTGCTGTCGCGTGGCTGGGCCGAGACAGACGAGGCCGAGCCGTCCTATGTCTGGGTCACGATGCGTCGCCTGCGACAAAAGCTCGAGGTCGACGCGAACCGGCCGCGCCACCTGCTGACCGCCCGCGGTGTCGGGTATCGGCTGATGGCGACGGGGCCGGGTCCGGTGCCGGCGCCCGAGGGGGCCGCGACCGCCGCGCCCGAGGGGGCCGCGACCGCCGTGACGTGGCCGGGTTCCACGCTCGCCGACGACGACTTGGCATGACCCCGCCCCCGGAACCGAGACCGGGAGGTCGCGTCGCCCTCTCCTTCCAGACGCGGCTCAACCTGACGCTCCTGGCCGCGGCGATCATCCCGCTCGCGATCTTCGGGGTGTTGCTGATCGTCAGTGGTGCGCTCGTTCCAGAGATCGGCGAGCGGCTGCTCCTGTTCATGCTAGCGACCGCGGGCGCGATGGGAGTCATCGGCGGCTCCGTGGTCGGGCTGAATCTCGTTGCGCCTCTGCGCGAGATCTCGACCGCGGTCTCGCACGTCTCTGCCGGCGACATGAGCCAGCCGATCCCGGTCGTCGGGGGCGACGTCCTGGCCCAGCTGGCCGAGAGCCACAACCGCCTGGCCAGTGACGCCGAACGCCGCAACCGCCAGCTCGGGCTCATCCTGGCGGCGGTCGAGTCGGCCGAGCCGCGCGACGGCGTGGCCGCGATGGCCGAGCGGGCAGCTCGCGACGCCGCGCAGGCATTCGGCTTCATCACCGCCGAGCTGCGGTTCGTCGATCCGGACAGCATCGAGCCCGAGGAACGCATCCCCGGCGTCTCGGTCCCGATCCGTGCCGAACTGCGCGCCGGCGACGAGCGCCTCGGGCTGCTGCTGGCGAGCCTGCCCGCGACGCGGACCTGGGAACGCGCCGACCAGACCCTGCTCGACCTGTACGCCAGCGAGATCGGGGTCGCCATCCGCAATGCCGAGCTGTTCAACCAGGTCGGGGACCAGAACAAGCAGCTCCGCCAGTTGAGCGAAGTCAAGGACGACTTCCTGCGGGGCGTGAGCCACAACCTCCAGACCCCGCTGACCTCGATCCGGTCGAATGCCGACGCACTGGCGGCGACCAACGACGACCCAAGGCTGACGATCATCTCGGACCAGGCCGACCGACTGACGCGGATGGTCCAACAGTTGCTCCTCGTTGGCCGACTCGAGTCGCAACCGCCGCGACCCACTGCCGACGTCCTGGCCATCGGGCCGCGCGTCCAGCGCGCCTGGGATGCCCTGGCCGTGACCGACCGGCTGCTCCGCCTCCAGGACGGTGCGCCCGACTGGCTCGCGGTCGCTGACGGCGACCAGCTCGACCAGGTGTTGTGGGCCCTCCTCGACAACGCGGTCAAATACGGACAGGGCACGGTCACTGTCGAGATCGGCGCCGAGCCGAACGACCGGATCCTGTGGATGACGGTCTCCGACGATGGCCGTGGTTTCGAGGAGGGCGACCGGGCGTGGGTGTTCGGCCGGTTCGAACGAGGCACGGCCAGTCGCACCAGCGGCAACGGCAGCGGGCTGGGCCTCTATGTGTCGCGCGCACTGATGCGGGGAATGGGCGGGGACCTGGTGCTCGACGACGTGGTCGCCGGGCGCGGCGCGACGTTCCGGCTCACGCTCCCAGGCGAGCCGGCAAGCGAGGGCTGACCCGGAAGTCTGGTGTCAATGGGCACCGACCGCCGGATCGTATGTGCCCATCGCACGGTCGATGCGCTACGGTTCAGGCAAACCTGATCGAGACCATCGTGTGAGCGCATCCGGTCCGGGGGCCCGATCGTGATCCAGAAACCTGTCCAGCCGGTCATCAACGGTTCGCCGAGTCCGCCGTCGCCGCGCCGCCGCGGCGGGCTGCGCATGGGTCTGGTCATTGTGGTCGGCCTTGCACTCGCCGTCCCGATCATCGCCATCGCGGCAGCACCCAGGTCGCAGGCACCGACGTTCGCCACAGGCGCGTCGGCATCCGCGGAGGCCTCGGACGACCACGACAGCGGTCCCAGGAAGGACAAGGCTTTCAAGGGCAACAACGGCCGCGGCCACGGCAACGGCAACGGCGGCCTCAAGGGCAACGGCAGCCCGCGCGGACCGATCACGATCCGGTCGATCAGCGTTTCGCAGGTCTCTCTCACGACCGAGGACGGCTGGAGCCGCACGA
>JANMBS010000525.1:0-2078 GCA_031360525.1 Thermomicrobiales bacterium | reverse complement strand
GCGGCCCCGATCGGGGGTCGGCTCTCCGACCGGTATGGCCGGCGACTGCCGGTCGTGGCGGGCTCGTTGTGCCTGACCGCCGGCCTGATCGCGCTGTGGGGGTTCGCGGCCGACAGTCCCACAGCGTTCATCGGGGTCCTGCTCGGGATCGTCGGGCTCGGTCTCGGGTTGAGCGGCTCACCCCGCCAGGCGGCGGCGATGGACGCCATCCCTGCCGGTCGGGTCGGGATGGCCGCCGGCACGTACTACACCGGCCGCTATCTGGGCGGGGTCCTCGGCGCCAGCCTGGCTGGGGCCGTGCTCGGGGCCACGGTCACCGGCGCCGGGGTCACGCTCGGGTTCGGACTGCTGGCGATCGTCGGGGTGGCCGTCGTCGCCGTGTCATTCGGCCTCCCCGACCGGCCCCTCAGGCGGGCGGCAGCCGGAGCGTAGGGTCAGGGCCAGGAGACGGTGGCGGTCAGGTCGGCCGTCCCGAATCCTGCCTCGCTGTTCTTGAGCACCAGCCGCCAGTTCCCGGCCGTGACGGGCATCGCATCGTCGACATTGGTCGATGGTTCGAGGGCCTGGCTGCCGAGTGTCGTGCTCGCCTGCCCGCCGCTCTCGTCGAACAGGCCGATCTCGTACAGGAATGGGTGGCCGCCCCAGTCCGCCACGAGCCGGACCTCCCCGGCCGCCCGGGCGCTGAACCTCACCTGGATCCCGTTCGTCTCGGGGGCGGCAGTGCCGTCGAACCGCGCGTGCTCGATCTTGACCGAGGGCGCGAGCGCCTGGAAGGTGACCGTCAGGTCGACCGTCGGGCTCTCGGCAGCGCTGCCACGGAGCGTGATCGTCCAGTTGGCGTGGGTCTGGCTGGTCTTGCCGGTGAACGTGCCGGACGCCAGGTCCTTGCAGCGGATCTCCTTGGTCCCGATCAGCAGGCACATATGGGTCGTGCCCTGGGGCGAGGTCGAGGCGAGCTTGGCTGTCACGGTGCCGGCGCCGTCACTGCGGAACGTGACGACGCGCTCCTCGCCGCCGGGGTCCGCAGTGGCGTCCAGCTTGAGCCCGACGAAGGTCAGCGTGGCGAGGGTCGTTGCGCCCGGCGAGCCGGATGGCCCGGCGCTCGGGCTGGCCTCGGACGCGGGCGTCGCGGTCACGTCCGGAGTCGTGCTCGGTGCCGGCGGCGTGCTCTCGGTCGGGGTCACGGTCGCGTCCTGTGACGGCGAACCGAGGGCCACCGGCGTGGCGCTCGGCGACGCGCTCGTGGGCCCGCTGCGGCCGACCACGATGAGCAGCGTCACGGCGATCACGAGGACAAGGAGGCCGCTGAGGCCGGCCACCACCGTGCGCAGCGTCCGGTCGGTCATGGGGTGCGATCAAGCATGCGTGCGGGCATCGTACCCGACGCCCCGGGTTGCGGGATCCGGTAGGAGGCCGTTCGTTGCCACGTGACAAGGTCGCCGGCCGCCTCACTGGATCGGAAACGACCCGCCTGGGCGGGCCGTTTCCATGTCGCGGGACGACGGAGCTACAGCCCGGAGGCTGTGATCCGCCAGATGCCTCGACCGTGGGTCGCGGCGTAGATGAAGCCGTCGGGTCCGACTTCGACGTCCATGACGACCGTCGCCGGGAAATTCGTTCCCAGCTTCTTCCAGGTCTGACTCGCCGCCGGCCGATAGACGACGCCGAGGTCCGTGCCAACGATCAGCGCCCCGTTCGCCAACGTCTTGATGCTGCTGGTCGGGACGTCCGGGAAGTTGGCGCTGATGTCGGTCCAGGTCGCGCCGCTATCGGTCGACTTGAAGATGTGACCGATGCCGGCGCCCGGCCCCTCGGTCCAGCGGCGGCTGAAGCCGTTCACCGCGAGATAGAGGTTGCCGGTGGCGTCCACGGTCACGCCACCGATGAACCGGGTCGGGACGCCGCTCAGCGGCGACTCGGTCCACGTCCAGGTCGTGCCGTTGTACTTGCCGACGGCCACCCCGCGGGTGAAGCCGGCGTTGTTGCAAGGGCCGCACCAGGCCGCGATGGCGGTGTCGCCCGAGTAGGCCACCGCGGTCGCGACCCGGCCCGCGTTGGCGAAGGTGTAGACCCTCTGC
>JANMBS010000493.1:0-2720 GCA_031360525.1 Thermomicrobiales bacterium | reverse complement strand
GTCAGCTCGCGGGCGCCCAGCTCGCGGACGAGGGGATCGAGCGTCTTCTTGGCGGCGGCCAGCTCGACGCGCGGGACGGTGAACGAGAGGTCGGTCTCGCCGCCGTGGCCGACGTTCTGGACGATCATGTCGACGTTGATGCCGGCCTCGGCGAGGGGGTCGAAGATCGAACGCGCGACACCCGGCCGGTCCGGGACCGCGACGACCGTGACCTTGGCGACGTTCCGGTCGTGGGCGAGCCCGCGGACCTTGTTGCGCTGCTCCACGAGGGGATCCTCCTTGATGAGCGTGCCCGGGGCGTCCTCGAATGAACTGAGGACCTCGATCACGACGCGGTTGACCCATCCGAGCTCGACGGCCCGGACCTGCATGACCTGGGCGCCCTGGTGGGCGAGCTCGAGCATCTCCTCGTAACCGATGACCGGCAGCTGGCGGGCCTTCGCGACCAGGCGCGGGTCGGCCGTGTAGATGCCCTTGACGTCGGTGAAGATCTGGCAGCGGCCGGCACCGAGGCTGGCGGCCAGCGCCACCGCGGTGGTGTCGCTCCCGCCCCGGCCGAGGGTCGTGATCTCGTCGTCGTCGACGGCCGACGAGCTCTGGCCCTGGAAGCCGGCCACGATCACGACCTTGCCGGCTGCCAGCTCGGCGTGGACGCGGCGCGGCTCGATGCCGGCGATGCGAGCCCGCCCGTAGCGGCCGTCTGTGGTGATCCCGGCCTGCGGACCGGTCAGGCTGATGGCGCGGACACCGAGCCCATGGAGCGCCATCGACAGCAGGGTGGCACTCTGGTGCTCGCCGGTCGCCAGCAGGACGTCGAGCTCGCGCGGGTCGGGCTCGTCGGTGATGGCCGCGGCAAGGCCGAGCAGCTCGTCGGTCGTGTCGCCCATGGCCGAGACGACCACGATCAGATCGTTGCCGGCCGCCCGCTCGCGCGCGATGCGCCGGGCGACGCGCTTGATCCGGTCGGCGTCGGCGACGGACGACCCACCGAATTTCTGGACGACGAGGGTGGCTGACATGGCCGAGGCATTCTACCGTGCGAGTTCCGGACCTCCCCCGAGCTCCCCTGGAGGGTCGGGCCGTGGGGTGGGCGGGCGCACCCCGGCCGCCGATACGATGTGACTTCACACCTGCGTCACCCGGAGTCATGCCATGTGCTTCGATCTCGACAGCCATCCACCCATCGCCCCGATCGCCGGCGGCGCCCTCGACGGGATGCCGCTGATGCTGACCGCCGCCGACCCGAACCGGTTCGCCGCGTTCCGCGCGCGCGCCGCTGAACCGGGCGGGGCGGCGGTCGCGATCCTGCCCGACGTGCGCGGCCTCCACCCGTACTACGAGGAGCTCGCCCTGCGGTTCGCGGAGCACGGGATCGACGCGCTCGCCATCGACTGGTTCGGCCGCACGGCGGGCCCGGAGCCGCGCGACGACGGATTCGACTACGCGCCGCACGTCACGCAGACGACGTGGGCCGGGATCAGCGCCGACATCACCGCCGCGGTCGAGGAGCTGTCGGTCCCCGACGGCGACCGTCCCGCGCCGACGGCCGTCTTCGTGCTCGGTTTCTGCATGGGCGGCCGGATGTCGTTCCTGGCGGCGACACTCGGGCTCGACCTGGCCGGGGTCATCGGGATGTACGGGACGCTGGTCGGTCCGTGGCGCAACGACGCCCCGGCGCCGGTCGACGTGGCAGCGCTGTTCACTGCGCCGGTCCTGGGTCTGTTCGGCGGTGCCGATGCGGGGATCACGCCCGACGCGATCGGGTCGTTCGACGCCGCGCTGTCCTCGGCCGGCGTCGACCACCGCCTCGAGACGTACCCCGGCGCGCCGCACAGCTTCTTCGACCGCAAGGCGACCGAGTTCGCCGATGCCAGCGCGGCAGCGTGGGACGAGGTCCTCGCGTTCATCGGGGCTCGGACGCCGGTCGCCTCGGCCTAACGCAGGTCGACGATCAGGTCCGCGAAACGACCCGTGCGCCCACATTGCGCGGGGCGACGACCTGGACCCGCCCCGGGAGGTCGAGGTCGGCGGCGGCGGCGAAGAACGCGGCCTCGATCCGGGTGATCCCGGCCATCGAGTCGGCGAAGGCGAGGATCGTCGAGCCGGCGCCCGACAGGCAAGCCCCAAGCGCTCCAGCCCCGCGCGCCGCCTCGACCATCCGCGGCAGCTGCGGGTAGATCGCCGCCCGGTACGGCTCGTGCAGCCGGTCGACGGTCAGCCGCGCCAGGAGGTCGTAGCGCCCGGTCGCCAGCCCGGCCACACCGACCGCCACCGCACCGAGATTTGCGACCGCATCGGCCAACGGCACCGACTCGGGCAGGGCCGCCCGCATCGCCGCCGTCGGCAGGCGCATCTCGGGGATGAACAGGACCGCGCGCAGGTCGCGTGGGGAGGCGAAGCGGATCGCCTCGACCCCTTCGTCGGTCGCGGCCGACACCACGAACCCACCCAGAAGCGACGCGGCCGCGTTGTCCGGATGGCCCTCGATGTCACTGGCGATGCGCAGCATCTCCGCGGTCGACAGCGGCTCGCCGGCGAGCGTGTTGCCGGCGAGCACACCGGCCACGGTCGCGGCCGCCGATGACCCGAGCCCGCGGGAGAGCGGGATCTGGTTGTGCATCGCGATCCGCCAGCCGACACCCTCCGGCAGCTCACCACGGGCCGCCGCGAGGGTCGCCTCGAGACCGCGCACGAACCGGTTGTCGCGGTCCTCGGTCAAC
>JANMBS010000448.1:0-11163 GCA_031360525.1 Thermomicrobiales bacterium | reverse complement strand
CCGCCAGCGTCGCGGCGGTTCGCTTCTCGAGCTTCTTGAGTTCCGCCTTGGCGACGACGAGCGCGGCAAGGCTCGCGTCGAGGGCCCGCTTCTGGGCGGCCGTCTCCTGGCGCAGCTCATTGGTCCGTACCCGGGTCTCCTCGGTCGTCTGGTGGAGCGAGGCGAGCGTCTCCTGGTCCTGGGCGATCTGGTTGGCGAGAGCCTTGTCCTGCTCGCCGACATCGATGTAGTAGCTCATCTCGGCCAGCAGGTCGGTGAACGTCCCGCCCGATAGGAACGATTCGAGGAGGGATGTGCGATCGGTGTCGTAGGCGCTCCGGACACGCTCCGAGAGCAGCGCCTTGCGCTCGGCCAGCTGGGCCTTCTTGGCGACCTCGCGCGCCGCCACGACGACGAGCTGTGAATCGAGGCTCTTGACCTGCGCGACGAGCCCTTCGTAGTCGGCCCTGATCACGTCGATCCTCGTCTGCATGTCGTCGATCTTGATGCGGACCTGCTTGAGGTCGGCATTGATCCCACGGAGCTCCGCGGTCGTGTTCCTGATCTCGGCCGAGAGGGCGCCCTGAAGTGCGTTGAGGTTGGCGACCTGTGCCTTCTGCTGAGCGACTTCCTTTTTCAGCTGCGAGGCGCGCGCCTTCGCGTCGGACAGCTCATCGCCCTTGACGCCTGGAGGTGACGCGGGCGCGCCGAGCAACCCCACCACGAGGGGGAGGAGGAGAAGGATCGAGCCGAGTCGGCGGGAGAGCCGCCGTCGGGGGGTTGCCGAGCCGGCGGTCGAACTCCACCCTGCGGCTGGAGCCATCCCGCCATCGGTCTGGATGCGCTTCACGTAGGCGATGTCACAGTGCGGGTACTCCGTGGTCGCCCGGCCTTGGGGGGCCGGGACGTCTGACGGTGACGCCCGCCGGTAACTCGCCGTCCAAAGGGGCACAACCTCAGACGACACCGGCTTCGTGCGCCATTCTACTCGCAAAGTCTAGTCAGCGTGGAGTTATCCACAGAGGGGCTGATGGTCCTGAAATCACTAGGACCGTGTGGATAACTGTCAATTCCGGATCAGGACAGCCCACAGGGCGCCGATGATGAAGAACGGGCCGAACGGGATATACGTCTTCCGTCCGATCCGACGGCTCAACAACAGCACCACGATGACGACCCCGGACAGGGCCAGGGCGAAGATGACGCTGCCGAGCGCGGCGGCGCCGCCGGCCATCAGCCCGACCCCTGCGAGGAGCTTGACGTCGCCGATCCCGAACGCCCCGGCACCGAACGGGATGGACGGCAGGTAGAGGAGAGCCGGGATGGCCACGGCGGCCAGGACGGCGGGGACGAGTTCACCGCCGACGAGCGGGTTGGCGCCACTCCACGCGTAGACGAGGGCGGCCGGGACGACCGACAAGGTCAGGATGTCGGGCAGGAGCCGCTGGTCGAGATCGATCGCCAGCCCGACGATCAGCGTGACGAACCAGGCGCCGAAGACGGCGAACGCCAGCTGGTCCGCCCCAAAGCGCAAGGGCAGGAGCCCGAGTGCCAGCGCCCCGACCAGGGCGACGACGGCTGTCCGCCAGTCGACCGCCCGGCCGGCCGGCATCTCCTCGTCATCGTGCTCGGGCCAGCGGGTGGCCAGGCGGTCGGCGGCAAGTCCCAGGGCGAATCCTGCGGCTCCCAACAGGCCGGCGAGCGGTTCCATCGTCTGGCTGGTGGGGCGGTCGGGCGGCTGCGGTCAGGGAGGTCGGGCGGCCGGTGGGTCGGTCAGCCGGCCTTGGCGCCGACCAGGGCGAGCTCGACGAGGGTCGCGTGCGAGACCCCCGTGGCGCCCCGCGGCGCGAACGGCAGCGGCTTGCGGTAATACGCCGTGCCGGCGATGTCCAGATGGACCCACGGCTTGGTCACGAACTCGCGGATGAACAGCCCGCTCTTGACCAGCGACCCCTCGGGCGAGCCCGAGTTCTGGAGGTCGCCGTACCAGCTGTCCATCTCGGGGACGTAATCGTCGATCAGCGGCAGCTGCCAGTAGCGCTCACCGGCCACGTCCGCGGCGGCCATCACGTCGTCGTAGAAGTCCTGCGGTGTGCCGAAAGCTCCGGTCACGAGATGGCCGAGCGCGCGCGAGACCGCGCCCGTGAGCGTCGCGACGTCGACCAGGTGGGTCGCACCGAGCCGCTCGGCGTAAGTCAGGGCGTCGCCCAGGATGAGCCGGCCCTCGGCGTCGGTGTTGGTGACGTCGACCTTCTTGCCGTTGAGCGCGGTCACGATGTCGCCCGGGCGGGTCGAATGCGGCCCGGGCATGTTCTCGACCGCAGGGGCAACGGCGAGAAGGGGCGTGCCGGGTGCCAGGCGGGCGACGGTGGCGATGGCAGCGATCACGGTGCAGGCACCGGTCTTGTCCATCTTCATCTCTTCCATGCGGGCCGACGGCTTGATGCTGATCCCGCCCGAGTCGAAGCAGACGCCCTTGCCGACGATCGCGAGGTGACGGTCGAGCGCATCGCGCTCCCCTTCCCCGCCGGAGCGCATGACGATCATCATCGGCGGGTTGTCGCTGCCACGGCCGACGGCCATGAACATGCCCATCCCCATCTCGGTCGCCTTGTCGGCATCGATGACGTCGATCCACAGCCCGTGCTTTTCCGCGATCGCGCGTGCCTCGTCGGCGAGGACGGCGGGGCTGACATCGTTCGAGGCCCGGTTGGAGAGGTTCCGGGCGGTGTTGGCCCCCTCGGCGATGACGATCCCGCGCTTGGCGGCCGTGGTCAGGGCCGCGGCATCGGCGCCCGGGGCGATGAGGATCAGCTCATCGAGGATGGGCGGCGCCGAGTCGACCTCGTCGCGGTAGATGGTCCGCGGGTCGTAGGTACCCTCGACGACGCCCCGGGCGATCAGCCCGGCCGCGACGGCCGCGTCCCCACCGAGACCATCGGCGAGCGGCGCGATCCAGATCGCGAGACGCTTGACGGTCCGGCCGCCCAGCCGCCGCTCCGCCGCGGCGGCGACCCGCCCGACGGTCTCGCGGTCGAGCGTCGATGCGTCGCCGAGGCCGACCGCCAGGAGGCGTCCGCTCGAGGTCTCGCCACCTGGCGCCAGCGCGGTCGCATAGCGCTTGCCCGCGAACTCACCGAACGCGACGAGCGCCTGGATCTCACCGCCTGCCCGCCGGTCGAGTTCGCCCAGCGGGCCGTCGAAGGCAGGCCTGGCGGCGATGGGGACGACGAGGACATCCGCGGGCACGTCCCACGGCTGATCGGTGACGACACGTAGGTGCACGCTGGGGCCTCCGGAAGGCGCAGCCGAGGGACGCCGGGATGGGCGCTCGGTGACCGCTGGGTTGGGCCGACAGTGTAGCCGCGCGAGACCGGTCAGGGACCGTCCGTGCCCTGGGGTCCGTCGCTCGGATCGGGCGTCCCGGCGTCCAGAGCGTCGGTCAGCTTGGCCCGCGCTTCCTCGATGGCGATGACCGCCCGGCTCATCCCGCCCTGTCCGATCTCGGCCATGATGACGATCAGGCCGCGGGTGTCCCGTGGCAATCGGGCTCGCGCCTCGGCCTCCGCCGCGATGGCGACCCGTGTCGCCTTGGTGACCCTCGTGCCGACCTTCGACAGCGCCGTGTACAGCTTCTGCAGCGCGATGTCGTAGTCCTCGTTGCGGGCCAGCCACTCGTCGAGGACCGTGACATCGACCGTGGCGCTCAATCGGTCGCGCAGCAGCCGGGCCGCGGCGATCTGCGCCTTCGCCTCGTCGAGGACCTTGATCGCGGAGGCGTACCTGGCGTTGACACCGCGGTCCGCGGCCGCGACGACGAGCCGATCGTGCTCGGCCAGCATCCGGCTCATGTTCGTGGCGGCGACCGAACCCAGGGTCAACCGCTCCCAGGCGAGGTCAAGGTCATCCGTGGCGTCGACCGCGGCGACGAGCGTCGCGTGCCGTGCCACGACGGCGTCCGAGACGGTCAGCCGGGCCTCCGGCGTGCCGACGTAGGGCACGTCGCCGAGGGCACGGCGCAGGAGCGCGGTCCGGGTGATGATCCCCGAGACGAGGTGGTCGCCGTGCTCGATGGCGGCCTCCCCGGCGACTGGATCGGCGCCGTTGAGGGCCGCCAGCGCGGCACGGGCCTCCGTGCTCAGGGCGTCCACCTGGGCCGCGAGCGCCGCAACGGCCGCCTCGGCCGCGTCGAGCTGCGGGGTGACTTCGGCGTCGCCTGGGCCGGCGAAGTCCGTTCGCCCCGTCGACCCCGGTGGGTGGTCGAGCGCGGTGACGAGCCCGGCCGCGCCGAGCGAGATGACGAGGATGATCGCGACCCAGATCACGCCACCGATGACGGGCCGCACGCTGGTCATGCCTTCGCGGCCTGATCCCGCTGCCGTTGCCTGAGATAGCCCAGCGCCCCGTCCATCTGCCGCGGCTCGAAGCCGAAGCGTGACGGGATGAGATCGAGCGGACCGATGTTGTCGAGCTTGAGCTGGCGGAGCTGGTCGGTGGCGACAGGGAACGGGATGTGGACCTTTTCGGCGGTCCCGGCGACGAGACGGATGAGCGGGACCGGCATCGGCAGGATCGCGCGGCGCTTGCCCATGGCGCGGAGGACCTCGCGGGTGATCTCGCGGTAGGTCCAGTAACGCGGCCCGCCCAGTTCGAAGCTCCCGCCGATGGAAGTCGGGTCGGCGATCGCCCGGACAACGACGGCCGCGACGTCGTTGACGTGGATCGGCTGGAACCGGGATGAGCCGTTGCCCGGGACGGGGACGACGCCGGGTGAGATCCGCACGAGGTCGGCGATGATGTTGAAGAACCCGTCGCCCTCGCCGAACTGGAGCGACGGCTTGAGGATCGTCCAGCTGAGGGCCGAGTCCTGGACGAGCGCCTCTGCCTTCGCCTTTGAGCTCGCGTAGTGGAGCGTCGGGTCGTCGACGACGCCCATCGCGCCCATGTGGACCAGGCGGCGGACGCCCGCTTCCTTCATCGCGGCGACCACGGCGCGCGTGCCTTCGGTGTTGACCAGGCGCAGGTCGGCGCCCCCGTTGAAGTCGCGCGGGATGGCGACGAGGTGGACCACCGCGTCGACACCGGCCATCGCGGGGGCGAGGGTGTCGGGCCTCGTCACGTCACCGATCCGGATCTCGACATCCTTGCGCTGGGTGCCCGTGAGCCCGCCGACGACCATCTCCCCGGCGGTCGGGGTCCGCACCAAAGCGACCACGCGGTGACCGGCGGTCAGCAGGCTCGGGACGAGATGGCGGCCGACGAAACCGCTGGCGCCGGTGACGAGGACTGTGGACATGGCTGGTGGACCTTCCGGTTGGGAGGGATCGGCGGGCGGTCGGGCTGGACCATCACCGCGCTGGAATCGTAGCATCGACGGCATGACAGACCTCAGGACCGAAGACCTGACCGCAGCCCTGACCGGACGTTCGCTGCGTCGCCTGGTCGAGGCGATGCCCAAGGCCGAGCTCCATCTCCACCTCGATGGCTCGCTCCGGATCGATACGGCGCTCGAGCTGGCACGCACCCGCGGGATCGATGCGCCCCGCGACTGGGCGGGGATGTGCGCGGCGCTCATCGCTCCGATGCCGTGCGCCGACCAGGCCGAACTGCTGCGCGCCTTCGACCTGCCGATCGCCTTGATGCAGGACGCCGAGGCGCTCGAGCGGATCGCCGGCGAGCTGGTCGAGACCAAGGCTGCCGACGGAGTGCGCTATCTCGAGATCCGATGGGGCCCGCTGCTCCACGTCGCCGGCGGGCTGGCGCTGATCGACGGGATCGCCGCCGTCTGCCGAGGTGCGCAGGATGCGGCACACCGGACCGGCACCGTCGTGCGGCTCATCTCGACGGCGCTGCGCTCACATGACCCCGAGGCCAATGTCACGCTGGCCGAGACCGCGGCCCGTTTCCGCGACCAGGGGTTGACGGGCTGGGACCTGGCCGGGCCCGAGGCGTCGTTCCCGGATCCGTTGGTTCACGCCGCCGCCTTCGAGGCCGCCAGGGCGGGCGGCCTGCGGATCACGGTCCACGCCGGCGAGTGGGGCGGAGCGGCGCAGGTGCGACGGGCCCTCGCGCTCGAGCCAGAACGGATCGCCCACGGGCCGGGGGCCGCCGACGACCCCGAGCTGTGCGCCGAGCTGATCGAACGTCGCGTGACGCTCGACCTGTGCCCGACCTCGAACTGGCAGGCGGGCATCGTGCCGTCGCTGGCCGGACACCCACTCGCCCGGTTAGAGCGGGTCGGCGTCTCGGTCACGCTCAGCACCGACGACACGACAGTGTCCGATATCACGCTTTCGGAGGAGTATCTCAAGGCCGTCGAGACGATCGGGCTGACGATCCCCGAACTGTGGGAGATCGATCTCCACGCGCTGAACGTGGCGTTTGCCGACGAGGCGGACCTGGCCCCGCTGCGGGCTTCGTTCGCGGCGTGGGGCGTGGGGGTCCCGGAGCTCGCGGACATCTAGCGGACGTCAACCGGCCGCGAGATGCTCCAGGGCAGCCGCCAATCCGGCGGCGTCGGCGGCCACGGCGGTCGGCTGCTGGTCGGCGGGGAGTGCCTCGACCTCGGCCCGGGTCGCGACCCCGGTCAGCATCAGGACACAGCGGGCGCCCACGGCCCGGGCTGCCGCGAGGTCCGTCGCGATCCCGTCGCCGATCATGATCGCCTCGGCCGGCTCGCGACCGACGATATGGGCCGCCGCCTCGAGCAGGTAGGGCGCCGGCTTGCCGATCGAGACCGGGACGACGCCGGTCGCCACCTCGAGCAGCATCACGATCGAGCCGGCACCCGGGCGCAGGCCGCGTTCGCTCGGGTAGACCGGGTCGCGGTTCGTGGCGATGAAATGGGCGCCCGCCCGGATGCTGTCCGAGGCGACCACCAGCCGGGCATAGGTCAGGTTCGGATCCAGCCCGACCACGACCGCGTCGGGATTCCCGGCCGCGGCGAACCCGTCGATCGACTCCTGGCTCATCCGGGTCGCGGCCACGCCTGACGTGACCACGTCATACCCTGCGTCGCGCAACTCGCGCTCGAGGCCGTTCCCACCGAGCACCAGCACGCGCCGGATCGCGGGATCGTGGTCGCGCAGGTAGAGCGCCGTCGCGCGCGCGGACGACACCACCGAATCGGGCGTCACCGGACAGCCCATCTCTCCCAGGCGCGTCTGGTAGTCGGCCCTGTAGTGCATCGAATTGTTGGTCACGTAGACGACGTCGTCGCCACGGGCCGCGCGACCGGCCAGGACCGCTGCGACGCCCGGGACCGGGTCAGCACCGCGGTAGACGACGCCATCGAGGTCGACGAGCAGGAGGAGCCCCATGGCTCGATCGTAGCCGGGCGCCCCGCGACGCGTACGATTGGCCCGATGCCGCAGCCCGACCGGAACCCGCTCACCGCCACACAGCGCCTGCTGGTCGACGGGACGAACCTGCTGTACGCCCTGTCGAAGACTTCGACGGCCGCTCCGCCGGCCGCGCTGATCGGCCGCTTGCGTGGCGCGATCCCGGCCAAGACGACCATCGAACTCGTCTTCGACGGCCCGCCCGAGCGCGGGCTGCGCAACGAGCGCATCGCGGCCGGCGTGGTCGTCCGCTACAGCGGCGGGCGGACAGCGGACGACGTCATCCTCACCATGATCGAGGACGTCCGATTGCTCGACGGCGCGGATGGCACGGCGACGCTCCTGGTCGTGACCGACGACCGCGACCTGCGCCACGGGTCGCGACTCCGCGGCGCGCGGACGGCCGGCTCCGCCTGGCTGCTCGGGCGGCTCGGTGCCGGTCGGCTCGCCTCGCCCTCGGTCGGCAACCCGCGGCCGGCACGCCACCCGCGGCCTTCAGGGTCCGGGCCCGCGCCGTCGTCCTCGCCCGCGCTGTCGAGCGATGGCGACCCGGCCGAGATGGAACGCCCTGGGTGGAAGACGGGACGTGGCGCGACGACCAAGAAGGGCAACCCCAAACGGGCTCCCAAGACAGGCGGGACTGGTAGGATGCGGCCGTGAATCTGATCGACACCCTCAACCAGATCTGGACCCAGATCCTTGAGGTCGCGTCCATCTTCGTGATGCCCGATTGGGGCTTCCTGATCAGCATGCTGCCGGTGCTCATCGTGATCGGGCTGGTCGGTCCCTTCCTGACCGGGCTGGCGATCGGGACCGTGATCTACCTGGCGACCAAGCCACGGGTGAAGGTCACATTCGTCGAGGGACCGCGGGTCGCCGAGATCGGCCCGGGCGGCGAGCCGGTCTTCCCGGTCGGGCTCCCCCACTGCCGGCGCCACGCCCTCGTCTACGAACCCGGGACGAACCGCTGCGACACCGACGGTGAGCCGCTAGCTGTGGTCTGCCCGATGTGCGGCCTCGGCCGGTTGGCGCTCGTCGACACCTGCACCAACTGCGGACTCGTGCTCAAGGTCAAGCCCCGCGCCGTCGCCGTGCGGACGACGTCCGGGCCCAAGCCCGGCGGGGCAGCGGTCGCCTAGGGCGCGGGACGATGGCCATCCTCTCGACCAACCTCTTCTCGCTCGGCGTCATCCTCGTGGCGCTCGGTTTCGCCGCGCACGTCGGGCATGCCGTGATGCTCGCCAACGGCCGGCGCGTCCTCAGCCTGGGACCGGCCCGCCAGCCGGCATTCGCCGGTGTCGTGACCGGATCGTTCGTCGATGAGCAGGTCCGTTCGGCCTCGAGCGCCCTCGACGCCTATGCGTCGCCCAGTCCGTTGTCGCGTGCAGCGATCGGCCTGACGCTCTTCGCCTGGATCGCCGTCGGGGCGTCGCTGGTTCTGCGGGCCGTGGTGGTCGGCCGCGGGCCGTGGGGCAACATGTTCGAGTTCAGCGTGGCCTTCGCCTTCTCGATGATCGGCGGCTACCTGTACCTCCAGCGTCGCTATCCGATCCGCTCGATCGGGTTCATCCCGGTCGGGGCGGCACTGGCGATCCTGCTCTACGCCTCGAGCCTGCCTGGCGAGATCCAGCCGCTTGTGCCCGCGCTCCAGAACGCGCCGCTGCTGACGATCCATGTCGGGATGGCCGTCATCAGCTACGGCATCTTCGCGACGAGCTTCGCGGCCGGGGTGGCCTACCTCGCGCAGGGGCAGAACGACCGCTTCGGCTGGCTGCCGTCGCACAAGGTCCTCGACGAGGTCGCCTATCGGGCGGTCATCATCGGCTTCCCGATCTTCGCCACGATGATCATCCTCGGCTCGTGGTGGGCATCGATCGCCTGGTCGCGCTACTGGGGCTGGGATCCCAAGGAGACCGCGGCGCTCGTCACCTGGCTGACCTACGCGATCTACCTCCACGCGCGCAACCAGCGCTCGTGGGCCGGCCGGCCGGCGGCGCTCCTCCTGGTCGTCGGCTTCGGGATGGTGCTCGTCACCTATTCGGGGTCCCTCTGGTTCAGCGGCCTGCACGCCTACAGCGGCCTCTAGCCGATGCGCGGCGGGGGCGCCGCCTAGCGCTCCGGTGGGCTGCGGTTTGGCGGGCAGCGCCCGGACGACGGGGCGCCCGGCCTGGCGGCGGACCTAGGTCGTGCGGGTGACCTTGTTGAGGTTGCGGGGGCGTTCGGGGTCGAGGCCGCGGGCGCGGGTGAGATGGAGCGCGTGGAGCTGGCCGGGGACGATCGACACGATCGGCCCGAGCCACTCGGGAGTCCCGGACGGGAGGCGGACCGGCCAGGTCGCGAGGTCCAGGGCGGGCGCGTGATCCGAGGCGATCATCAACTCCCCGGCGAGGTCGGTGCGGAGCCGGCCGAGGAGGGCGACAAGGTCCGCGCCGGGCGCACCCGACCGGACGACCGCGAGGACCGGGACGCCCGGTTCGACGAGGGTCAGCGGCCCATGCTGGAAATCGGCCGAGGAGTACGGGTCGGCGAACACCCTCGCTAGTTCCTTCAGTTTCAGTGCCCACTCGCGGGCCGTGGCGTACTCGAACCCGCGGGCGATGACGAGCGCCCGGGTCGTGGCCGCCTGGTCGAGCGCGATCCGTTCGATCTCGGGTTCGAGGTCGAGGGCCCGCGCCAGCGTCCCGGGAATGGCTGCCACGGCGGCGCGATCGGCCGGGTCGTCGGCAAGGGCGGCCGACAGCAGGGCGATCGCCAGGAGCTCGGCGGTGTACGTCTTGGTCGCGGCGATCGCCCGTTCCGGGCCGGCTCCGAGCGCGATCGTCCGATCCGCGGCGGCCGCGAGCGCCGAATCGGGCTCATTGGTGATAGCGATCGTCGGGGCGCCCTGGGCCCGGGCGGCAGCGATGACGGCCACGATGTCGGGCGATGCCCCCGATTGGCTGATGCCGATGACCAGCGCATCCCGGACGTCCGGCGCCACGCCATAGATCGACACGATGGAGGGCGCCCCGAGACCGACCGTCAACCCGTGCCGGACGCCCAGGACGTACTGCGCGTAGACCGCCGCGTGGTCCGAGGTACCGCGCGCTGCGATGACGACGTGCCGGGGTGGCCGAGCTCGCAACGACGCCGCGATCGTCTCCACGTTCTCGGCCTGGTCGGCCAGGAATCGTGCCGCGATCTCGGGTTGTTCGCGGATCTCGTCGTGGAGCGTCATCGAGGCAGCGCGGCGGCACCGACCGCGACCGGGAGCCCGGGTACGAAGGTGTGTCGCAGTTGAATGGCCGGGTCATCGAGCGAGCCCAAGACGACGGGCACGGCGATCGGCGGGGCCGCGGGGTCGGAGGTGAGCCATACGCTGGCTGCTCCAGGCACGGTCTCGGTGCCGCCCTCGGCAGTCGAGCCTGGGAACCACCCGCACCCGCCGACGACCCCGGCGAGCCGGTCACCCGGGTCCGTGTCCGCGCCCTGATGATCCCGCCAGGGATCCCCGATTGGTTCACGCGCCGACGCGTCCTGGAGGCCGGGCGGATCCAGCTATCCGGCCGTGCCTGGTCCGGCAACGCGCCGATCGAGCGCGTCGACGTCGGGATCGATGGCGCGTGGCACGGGGCGGCCTTGGGCCCGCCCGCTGGCCCGTTCGCATGGCGCCCGTGGTCATTTGAGTGGGATGCGACCGTCGGCGAGCACGAGCTCTCGTGCCGCGCCACAGACGCGAGCGGCAACACCCAGCCGCTCGACGCTCCGTGGAACTACCAGGGCCACGGCAACAACGCGGTGCAGCGCGTCAGCGTCACCGTTCGCTGATCGGCGGGCGCCGGCGTCCTTGACGACGCGGGTGGCC
>JANMBS010000441.1:0-1503 GCA_031360525.1 Thermomicrobiales bacterium | reverse complement strand
CCGACAAGGTCAAGGACCGCGACGAGAAGGACCGCGATTGGGCGACGGTCGTCAAGATGGCCCTGATCACCCGCGACCTCCTGGTCGGCAACGCGCGCCTGGCGGAGCTCGGCTTCGCTGAGGAGGCAATGGGCCGGAACGCCATCTTGGGTGGGTTCCAGGGCCAGCGCCAGTGGACCGACCATGCGCCGAACGGCGACTTCATGGAGTCGATCCTCAATTCGTCGTTCGACTGGAACGGCATCCGGGCCCCGTACATCTTCGCGACGGAGAACGACAGCCTCAACGGCGCCACGATGCTCCTCAGCTACCTGCTGACGAACCGAGCCCAGATCTTCGCCGACGTCCGCACGTTCTGGAGCCCGGAAGCCGTGAAACGCGTCACCGGCCACGAGCTCGACGGGCGAGCCGCCGACGGCTTCATCCATCTCATCAACTCCGGCGCGGCCACCCTCGACGCGACCGGAGCCATGGAAGCCGACGGACACCCGGCCATGAAGCCGTACTGGGAGATCACCGAGGAGGACGTGCAGGCGGCCCTTGCGGCGACCACCTGGTACCCGGCCAACCGCGGCTACTTCCGCGGCGGGGGCTATTCGTCGCAGTTCGTGAGCCGGGGTGGGATGCCGGTCACGATGGCCCGGCTCAACCTCGTCTCGGGCGCCGGACCGGTGCTCCAGCTCGCCGAGGGCTGGACGATCGACCTGCCGGACGAGGTTCACGACATCCTCGACCAGCGGACCGACCCGACCTGGCCGACGCACTGGTTCGTCCCGCGCACCAACGGCGTCGGTCCGTTCCGCGACGTCTACACCGTCATGGCGAACTGGGCCGCAAACCACGGCGCGATCAGCTACGGTCACATCGGGGCGGACCTCATCACCCTCGCCTCCGTCCTCCGCATCCCGGTCCACATGCACAACGTGCCCGAGGAGGATGTCTTCCGACCGAGCGCGTGGGCGAACCTCGGCACGTCCGACGTCGAGGGTGCCGACTTCCGCGCCTGTGGCACCTTCGGTCCGCTGTATGGACGCCCCTGATCCGACCTGACGCCAGCTACATGGTTTGCGACGCGACCTGGCGGCGGTACGCCTCCGCCTCCCAGCGCTCGATGAACTGCCGCTCGCCCGGCGCCAGCGGGCGGACGCCACCCAGACGATGGGCGCCGCTCGCGATCCGCACGGCGTCGAGATAGAGTTCGCGAGCGGTCTCGGCCTGCTGTTCGCTGTCGCCCACCGCGAACAGGCCGAGGCCGGCGACGAGGACGATGATCGGCGGATCGACGTCCCGCGTGGTGCGCTCGGCCAGGGCGGCCTGGACCGCCGCGACAGCGGCGCGGCCGTCGGTCGTGAGGGCCTCGACGACCAGCGGCCACGAGCCTGCGTAGACGATCTGGTCAGGCGTCAACGGACCGTTGCCGGCGAACCGATGGCCAAGCACGGATCCGGCCACGCCGACCGCCAGGGGTGAGTCGTCAAACGCCACCGCCTTGGGCCGCCCGTC
>JANMBS010000436.1:0-4502 GCA_031360525.1 Thermomicrobiales bacterium | reverse complement strand
CGGGATTGCTCGACAGGCTGCTGCTCCGGCTCATCGCGACCTACCAGGACGCGGTCCGGTCATGAACCCCGCCGTCGTCCTGCCCGCCCTGACCTCGATCCTCGCGCTCGTCTTCGCCGTCGCGCTGTTCGACCAGTGGCGCGATCGCCGCGGCGGGTTCCAGCTGATCTGGACGCTCGGGATGATCTTCTACGGCGTCGGGGCCGGCTGCGAGGCCCTGGCCGCTGCGTCCGGTTGGAACGAGGCCCTCTACCGGACGTGGTATCTGACCGGGGCGGTCTGGACGGCCGGTTGGCTGGGTCTCGGGACGGCATTCCTGCTCGGCAAGACGCGCTTCGGCTACAGCTTCGCCCTGTGCCTCTTCCTGGCCGGGCTGTTCACCTTCCTGGTCCGCAACAAGCCCGAATACGCGGGGGCCGGGACATTGCCGCTGCTCTACTTCATCGCGGCCGGGCTGCTGGCGCTGGCCGTCGCGGTCGAGACGTATTTCGCCGACGACCGCTGGCCGATCCTGGCCGCCGCCGCGGTCGCCGGGGCCACGCTGCTGAGTCTCGTCCTTATGGCGACCACGACCCTTGCCGCACCCGGTTACGCAGTCGATCCCGCGACCGGGGCACCGGTGGCGACGCTCTTTCCGCCCCAGCTTCGATTGCTCACGCCGTTCCTCAATATCACCGGGGCGTTCGCGCTGATCCTCGGGGCCGTCTTCTCGACGTACGTGTTCATGCCGAAGCATCGGGTCCTGGCCTACTCGCTCGACCCGAACCAGCCTGGCGACGAATTCCTGTTCAACCTGGTGATCGCGCCGTTCGCGATCGTCGTCAACCTCGTCGCGTCGCTGCCGGGGGCGCTCCGGGCACTGCTTGCCGGCCGCCTCCACAGCCGGGTGCCGGCGACGATCCTGATCGCGATCGGTGCCTTCGTGGCGACGCTCGGTGACACGCTCAGTCGGTTCGGGATGACCGAGTGGTTCCAGCTCGGCAAGTTCCTCGGTGTGCTCTTCCTGTTCGCCGGCTTCCTGGTTTCGATCGAGGTCTTCCGCGAGATCCGGATCCCATTCACCTCGATCCGGTTGACCCGGACCCGCCTCGAGCCTGTCGGCGCCGACGAGCTGGCGGCCGCCGCCGACGCGCCCGATGACCACCACGGCGTGCGGGGCACCGCCCGAAGCTAGGTCGCCTGCATCGGCCCTACCATGTCGCCGATGCCTGCCCCTGGTCGCCCACCGGACACCCACGCCGCGGACCGCCCACCCGTCTCCGGCTTCCTCATCGTCATCGTGGCCGCGTCGCTGTTCGGGACACTCGGCCCGCTGTCGCGGTTCGCCTACGACGCGGGGATGGAGCCCCTGCCCTTCGTGGTGTGGCGCGGGCTGATCGGCCTCGCGGCCGCGTCCGTCTTCGTCGCATGGCGGATCCGGGGCGGCACGATGCGCATGACACGGTTGGGCGACCTCGACCGCGGCGCGCGACTCAGCCTGGCCGTGGCGGCCCTGATGGGCTTCACCCTCAACCTGGCGATGTTCAACTCGTTCGACCTGGTGACGATCGCCCTCGCCCTGCTTGGTTTCTACACGTACCCGGTGATCGTGGCGGTCGTCAACGTCGCGCTTGGGCGCGAGACGCTCGATCGCCCGCGGATCGTCGCCCTTGCCCTGGCGATCGCGGGGATGGTCGCCGTGGTCGCCTCGCAACTCGATCCTGCGGCGGGCATCCGTTTCGATGCCATCGGGGTCGGCCTCGCCCTGTGCGCGGCGCTCAGCCAGGCCGTCTTCGTGGTCATCAGCAAGACCGGCTACCAGAAGGTCCCGGCGGCCCAGGCGATGGTCGTGATCCTGGCGACGACCGTCGTCTGTGGCTTCGCCCTGGCGCTGCTGACGGGCGCCGGCGCGGCGCTCGCCTACCCGCTGCGCGATCCCTCGATCGTTCCGCTGTTGGCGTTCACCGGGTTGTTCGCGGCGGCCATCCCGTCCATCCTGTTCCTGACCGGGATCCGGCTCGTCGGCGGCACGCGGGCCGGGATCCTGATGCTGTTCGAGCCGGTCGTCGGCGTCGCGCTGGCCGCCATCCTGCTCGACGAGGCACTCGCCCCGATCCAGGCCCTGGGCGGGCTGGCCATCCTGGGGGCCGCGCTCATCCTCCAGCGGTCCGGGGCACCCGGTGGCCGACCCATCGCTGCGCCGGCCGTCGAGGCGGACGAGGACGACGACGCCGACGACGCCGCGCGGCCGCGGGCGTCAGCGCCTGGCCTCGATGGCAGGGGTGGGCCAGGACCCGGTCCAGGACACGATCCCGATTCGAGAGCGGTCCGCGCCCCCGGCGGCTCGAGGGGATCGTGACGTCAGGCGGAGGATCCGGCTCCGCAGCGAGTGGCGAGGCCGGTGACGCAGCGCACGCCCGCATCGGCCTCCCTGCCACGGATCCGACGCCGGCGGGCGTCATCGTCGCCGGTCCGACTGGGGCGCCGGCGATCGTCTTCGTCCACGGCACCCGGCTGACCGGGACGATGTGGGCCGCCCAGCAGGCCGCGTTGTCGGGGGAGTTCCGGACGATCGCCATCGACCTCCCGGCGCACGGAGCGCGCGCCAGCGAACCGTTCACCCTCGAGGGCGCGGCGGACGTTCTCGCGGCGGCCATCCGCGACCACGCGACCGGCGGCCGCGCCCTGGTCGTCGGCCTGTCGCTCGGCGGCTACGTAGCGATGGCCCTCGCCGCGCGGGAACCCGGGCCGATCCGCGGCCTGGTCCTGTCGGGGGCGACCGCCGAGCCGGTCGGCCTTCGATCCCTGCTGTACCTGGCCCTTGCTGCCGTGATGGATCACCTCGATGACGAGCGGCTCGAACGCATCAACGCCTGGTTCTTCCGCGCCCGCTATCCGCCCGAGATCGCCGAGCCGATCGTCGCCGGCAGGTTCTGGTCCAAGGGCGGGGCGCAGGCCCTGCACGCCATCGTCGGTGAGCGGTTCATTCCGCGACTGGCCGCCTACCCCGGCCCGACGCTGATCCTCAACGGCGAACTCGACCCAATCTTCAGGCTGTCCGCACCGGCCTTCGCGGCGGCCGCGATCGATGCGCGGCGCCTCCGGCTGTCCGGCGCGACACACCTCGCCAGTCTCGATCGGCCCCTCGCATTCAGCGAAGCGGTCCGTCGCTTCGCCCGGTTGCTGCCAGGGGACTGAGCTGTGATGCCTCGCTGACAGGCAGCAGACCAGACCGTTGATGGGGTCATCCCAACGACCCCGGCTATACTGGCTCGACCCGCTGACCCGCCACCCTGAGGTTCGATGCGCGTTCGAAAAGCCGTCTTCCCGGCCGCCGGTTGGGGCACTCGCTTCCTGCCCGCCACGAAGGCGCAGCCGAAGGAGATGCTGCCACTGGTCGACAAGCCGATCATCCAGTACGCGGTCGAGGAGGCCGTGGCGGCCGGCATCGAGCAGGTCATCATCGTGACCTCCAGCCAGAAGCGGGCGATCGAGGACCATTTCGACCTGTCCTACGAACTCGAGCACCTGCTCGAGGAGAAGGGCGACATCGAGATGCTCCGCCAGGTCCGCGCGATCAGCGACCTCGCCCAGGTCGCCTACGTGCGGCAGAAGGAGCAGCTCGGGCTCGGACACGCAGTGCTGATGGCCAAGGACCTCATCGGCCACGAGCCGTTCGCGGTCATCCTCCCCGACGATGTGGTCGTCGCCGACCGGCCGTGCATCGGCCAGTTGATCCATGCCTACCAGCAGACCCATGGCTCCGTGGTGGCGGTCATGGAAGTGCCGCCCGAGGACTCGATCCGCTACGGGATCATCGAGTCGACGCCGTCCGACGACCCCCTCGACCACGGCCGGCTGCACAAGATCTCGCGCCTCGTCGAGAAGCCGAAGCCCGAGGACGCCCCATCGAACCTGGCCATCATCGGGCGCTATGTTCTGACCCCCAAGATCTTCGACAAGCTCGAACAGACCCAGCGCGGCGCCGGCGGCGAGATCCAGCTGACCGACGCGATCGCGGCGCTGATGGAGGAGCAGGAGGTCTTCGGCTACGAGTTCGAAGGGACCCGCTACGACGCCGGCACCACGATGGGCTGGCTCAAGGCATCGGTCGAGATCGCCCTCACCCGGCCCGATCTCGGGACCGAGTTCCGGGCCTACCTCCAGGGCCTCCAGCTCTAGGCGTTCGGCCCTGACCGACCGGCTCGTGGGGTACGATGCCGCGGCAGGACAGGCGGCAGAGTGGCTCCGCCAAGCACACGAGGGGACGATTTGGCCGAGATCGGACAGACGCTGGGTGGCCGCTACCGCCTGATCGAACTGCTGGGCAGTGGCGGGATGGCGACCATCTACCGCGCTACCGATACCCAGCTCGGTCGCGATGTCGCACTCAAGCTCCTCCGTCCGGAGTACCTGCGCGACCCCGACTTCTCGTCACGCTTCCGGCAGGAGGCCCAGGCGGCCGCCTCGCTCAGCCATCCGAACGTCGTCACGGTCTTCGACTTCGGCGAGGACCCCAGTGG
>JANMBS010000344.1:0-4173 GCA_031360525.1 Thermomicrobiales bacterium | reverse complement strand
GACGGCCTTGTCGTCGAGGACATCGACGGCAACCTCTTCCTTGATTTCGCGGCCGGGATCGCGGTCACCTCGACCGGGCACTCCCACCCGCAGGTCGTCGCCGCGATCAAGGAGCAGGCGTCCCAACTCATCCACTTCTCGGCCTCCGACTTCTACCTCCCGATCTACCCCGAGGTCTGTCGCGAACTGGCACGCATCGCACCGATCTCCGGTCGCGTCCGCGCCTACCTCGGCAACTCCGGGACGGAGGTCGTCGAGGCCTCGATCAAGCTCGCCCGGTACGCGACCAAGCGGCCGTACATCGTCGCCTTCCTCGGCGCGTTCCACGGCCGGACCTACGGGTCGGTCTCGCTGACGGCGTCGAAGGCCAAGTACCACGCCGGGTTCGGACCCCTCCTGCCGGGCATCTTCCACGCTCCGTACGGGCGCGTCGAGGACCTCAGGTGGTTCGACGAGGTCCTGTTCGACAAGCTCGCTCCGGCCGACGAGGTCGCAGCCGTCATCGTCGAGCCGATCCAGGGCGAGGGCGGCTACGTGGTCCCCGAGGATGGCTTCCTGCAGGGCCTCCGCGCCATCTGCGACAAGCACGGCATCCTTCTGATCGCCGACGAGATCCAGTCGGGTGCCGGACGCACGGGCAGGATGTGGGCGGTCGAGCACTGGGGCGTCGAGCCCGACATCCTGCTGACCGCCAAGGGCATCGCTTCGGGGATGCCGCTCGGCGCGCTCGTCGGGCGGGCTGACCTGCTCGAGACCTGGGGTCCGGGCGCGCACGGCTCCACGTACGGCGGCAACCCGGTCGCCTGCGCCGCTGCGTTGGCCACGATCGAGCTCCTCGAGGGCGGCCTTGTCGCCAACGCAGCCGTCCGCGGCGACCAGGCTCTGGCGGGGCTCCGCCCGCTCGTCGGCCGCTTCGACGGCCTCGTCCGCGACGTGCGCGGGAAAGGTCTGATGCTGGGCATCGAGTTCGACACCGCCGAGCACGCCGAAGAGGTCCAGTGGGCCTCCTTCGAACGAGGTCTGCTGGTCCTCGAATCCGGCAGGACCAGTGTCCGGATGTCGCCCGCTCTGACCGTCTCTGAAGCGGAGGTGCAGACGGCGCTCCGGATCTTCGGCGAGGCGGTGGCGGCGGTCGCTGGTCATGGTCACGAGACCCACGAGGAGGTGCCCGACGCCGGGGCGCTGCACGAGGTCGAGGCCGCGGGCTGATCCGCCGCCGGCAGCGCGGGCGATAATCCCAACGGTGAGCACCCCCAAGGTCGCGACGATGCGCGACGCCATTGCCGATCTCGTCCGTGACGGCGACACCGTCGCGATCGAGGGCTTCACCCACCTCATCAGCTTCGCCGCCGGCCACGAGATCATCCGCCAGCGCAAGCGCAACCTGACCCTGGCCCGCCTGACGCCGGACCTGATCTACGACCAGATGATCGCGGCCGGCGTCGCCAGGAAGCTCATCTTCTCGTGGCTCGGTAACCCGGGTGTCGGCGGGCTCGGGGCGATCCGCCGGCGGATCGAGGGCGAGATCCCGGCCGAGCCGCTCGAGATCGAGGAATACAGCCATTTCGGGATGGTCGGGCGCTACACCGCGGGCGCGATGAACCTGCCGTTCTTCCCCCTGCGCAGCTATTTCGAGACCGACCTGCCGGTCGCCAACCCCCTCATCCGGCCGATCACGTCGCCATACGGGGAGGAGACCATCTATGCCGTTCCGCCCCTCCGGCCCGACGTCGCGATCGTCCACGCCCAGCGCGCGTCGGCGGGGGGCGATACCCAGGTCTGGGGGCTGCTTGGCTGCCAGAAGGAGGCGGCCTTCGCCGCGGAGCGCGTCATCGTGGTCGTCGAGGAGCTGGTGGACGAGGCGGTCATCCGGGCCGACCCCAACCGGACGATCATCCCGGGACTGATCGTCGACGCGGTCGTCGTCGAGCCATGGGGCGCGCATCCCTCGTACGTCCAGGGCGCATACGACCGCGACAACCGGTTCTATCTCGACTGGGATGCGATCACCCGCGACGAGGCCGCGCTCCAGGCCTGGCTGCGCGAGTGGGTCTACGACCTCGACGGCCGGGCGTCCTATCTGGAGGCGCTCGGGAGCGAGCGGGTCGCCGCCCTGCAGCCCGGTCCGGCGCCATCGGGCTCTGTCGACTACGGGTCGTACCGCTGATGGCGGCGATCGAGTCCGGCGCCTTCTCCAAGTCCGAGATGATGATCGTCGCGGCAGCGCGCGAGCTGGCCGGCCAGCACGTCTGTTTCGTGGGGGTCGGCCTCCCGAACATCGCGGTCAACCTCGCCCAGCGGACGGTAGTCCCGAACCTCGAGCTCGTCTACGAGGCCGGCGTGTTCGGGGCGCGGCCGGCGCGCCTGCCGCTGAGCATCGGCGACCCGACGATCGTCACCGGGGCGACCGCGGTCGTCAGCATGCTTGAACTGTTCGGCTACTACCTCCAGCGCGGGCTGATCGATGTCGGGTTCCTGGGAGCGGCCCAGATCGACCGATTCGGCAACATCAACACCACCGTGATCGGGCCGTATGACCATCCGACGACTCGGCTGCCCGGTTCGGGGGGAGCCTGCGAGATCGCCATCAACGCCCGCCAGGTCTTCGTGATCATGCGCCAGACCAAGCGCAGCTTCGTCGACACGATCGATTTCCGGACGTCGCCGGGAAACCTCGGCGGTGCCGAGCAGGCGGAACGGATCCGGCGCGAGGGGGGATGGCTCGGGCGCGGGCCGAGCGTCGTCGTCACCGACCTCGGCATCTACCACTTCGACGACGACGGTGAGATGAGGCTGGACTCGCTCCACCCCGGCGCGACCGTTGAGCAGGTGCGCGACACCATCGGCTGGGATGTGGCCATCGCGACGGACCTGGCCGCGACGCCCTCGCCGACCGACGATGAGCTGCGCCTGATCCGCGAGGAACTCGATCCGCGCGGTGTCTACACCCGGTAGCGCGGCTCCTCGCGGCCCCGGCTCAGCCCTTCGTGAAGTTCACCAGGAACTCGAGCATGCCATCGTCGGCGATCGAGACGATGAAGCCACCGATGTTGGGCGCGACGATCGCGTAGTCCGACAGCGGGAAGGTGAGTGAGCCCGCGACCTTGATCGTACCGTCGACGAGCTGGGCCTGCGCCGGGATCTGGACCGACTTGGTCACGCCGTGCCTGAGATGCCGCCCCTACCAGGGAACGACGGCCGCGAGTCGGTCGTAGCCGGCGCCCGGGACCTCGCTGACGATCCGGCCGGTCCGCGCGTCCAGCCGGACGATCCGTCCCCCGGTGTGGATGAGGGCATAGAGTGTGCTGCCATCGATGGTCACGGCCATGGCATCGACCGGGACTCCCTCGAGGAAGCGGCCCGTGAGCGCGAGGTCGGAGGTCGCGATGCTGACGATCCCGCCGGAGCCACCCGCGTATATGACGGACCCGGACGGGGATGCGACGATGCGGCGACCCACCTCGCCCCCGGCATCATGGCCGAACTTGGCAAGCGAGACGACGTTCGAGGCCGAGGGCGCGAAGGTCACGCTCCGGCGGACGGCGAGGTCGGCCAGCGGGATGTCGACTGCCAGACCGAGCGTCGCATTCGCGGCGATGATCGAGCGCCCATCGACGGTCGCGGTCAGCCCCCAGTCCGAGGCGGCCGCCGCGTCGTTGGACCCGGTCGCCGGCAGGTCGATGCACAGCGCCCAGGCATCGACGCTGTTGAGGGCGTGGATGAACGGGTGGTCCGCACCGCGATAGAGCGTGAAGACCATGCCGTCGGGCCGCCGGGTCTGAGCGATCGGCCAGCCGGCCATCGCTTCGTCACCCTCGTTCTTGTCGGCGACCGCTCCTTCGCGCAGCGCTCCTGTGGCCGTATCGAACGCGCGGACCTGGTAGTGCCCGTCCGGGGGCCCGGCGAGATGCTCGACGACATACAGGATCGAGCCATCGGGCGAGAGTGCGTCGTACTCGAATCGCCCGGCCAGTTCGACGACCCGGGGCGCCGCCACGGCCGACCGGTCGACGATCGCGAATCGGGAGACCGGCTACGCGGCGGCGGACACGACCGGCGCGCATGTGCTTGGCTGCTGGAAGTTCGACGGCGACGCCGCGCTTCACGATGTGTCCGGAAAAGGAAATGACCTGACGCTTCAAGGCGCGGCGCTCAATGAGCACGGCAAATTCG
>JANMBS010000336.1:0-11602 GCA_031360525.1 Thermomicrobiales bacterium | reverse complement strand
TACGGGTCGTGCATCGAGAAGGCCAAGGGCGGCGTCGGGACGTGGCAGTTCAACGGCGTGTTCTCGTCGTACGTCCAGGCACTCGGCACCAAGCAGGGCGTCTTCTTCGGCGACAACATGACCCCCCTCGTCAACAACGAGGCGATGGGCTCCGCGCTCGATTTCTGGAAGGCGTCGTCGGAGTTCGGCCCGCCCGCCGAGATCAACCTCGATCAGGGGACCGGCCGTGGACTGATGACCTCAGGCCGCTGCGCCCTGAACATCGACTGGGGTGACATGGGCACGCTGCCCCTCGACCCAGCCACCTCCAAGGTGAAGAACGTCGTCGGGGCGGTCTTCATGCCCGGCGACACCAGGATCCTCGACCGTGCCTCAGGCAAGCTCGTCGCGTGCGACGCGACCACCTGCCCGAACGCCGTCGACGGCGTCAACCACGCTCCGTTCAACGCCTTCGGCGGATGGATCGGCGCGATCAACGCGAAGGCCGATCCGAGGGCCCAGGAGGCAGCCCTCGACTACATCGCCTACGTCTCCGCCCCGCCGCAGTCCAACCCAGACGTGACCACGGGCGTGACCGGCGAGCAGCCGTTCCGGATCTCCCAGAAGGACACCAAGTTGTGGATCGACGCGGGCATGACGCCCGAGGTCGCCTCGAACTTCCTCGACACGTACATCGGCAGCCTCGATCATCCCAACGCCGCGCTTGACCTGCGGATCCCGCAGGCCAACCAGTACACCAATGTCCTCGAAGATGCCGCGATCGCGCAGTTCCTGGCCGGCGAGCTGACCAAGGAACAGGCGATGCAACAGATGTTCGATGGATGGCAGGCGCTGACCGACCAGATCGGCCGAGACGCGCAGGCGGCGGCATACGCCGCCCGCATCGGTGCCCAGTAGCACCTCCCCCGGACAGGTGCCGAGCCCAGCCTCTTCGGAGCTGGGCTCGGACGGCCATGCCCTCGCGAGGGCGAGATCACGCGATGAGTGGCGGAACCCTCGACTCGCCAGGAACGTGTTCCTGTGGCCGACGCTATTGGTCGTCCTCCTCCTGGCGATCTTTCCGCTGATCGCCTCGCTTGGTCTCGCCCTCTCGAACTTCCAGCTCGCCCAGGGCGGCTTCACGATCAAGTTCACTGGCCTGACCAACTTCCAGAACCTGTTCTTCGGAGCGGATCGGAACCACTTCCTGGGCGTGTTCCAGGTACCGACCCCGGTGGGTTGGGCGATCTTCCTCGGCGGCGCCGCCCTCGTCCTGGTCGCGGTCTGGAGGTACGTCCGGGGCGGCCGAATCTCCCCTCTGGGGATCATCGGGAGGGTCGTCTTCGGTCTCCTCGTCGTGGCATTCCTCTGGATGATCGCCAGCACCCTGTTTGGCTCCGGCGGTCGCCCGGGAACCCTGACCGTGACGTTCATCTATGCGTTCGTCGGGACCGGCCTCGAGTACCTGATCGGCCTTGGACTCGCGATGCTGACGATCCAGAAGCTGCGCGGGCAACGCTTCTTCCGCGTGGTGTTCCTGCTTCCAATGACGATCACGCCGGTCGGCATCGCCTACATGTTCCGGATGATGACCGACACGCAGAGTGGCCCCTTCGCACCTGCCTTCTCGGCGGCGGGCCTGTCGAACTTCGCGGTCCTTGGCGATCCGTGGGGCGCTCGCATCGCCGTGATCATCGGCGACGTCTGGCAATGGATCCCATTCATGTACATCGTCCTGCTGGCGGGCCTCGAAGGACGAGACATCGAGACCGAGGAGGCCGGACTCGTTGACGGGGCGGGGCGATGGCAGATCTTCCGCCACATCACTCTGCCGATGATCATCCCGGTCAGCGCAACAGTCATCCTCATCCGGATGATCGAGGCGTTCAAGATCATCGATCTGCCCAATGTCATGACCGGCGGCGGTCCGGGCACCGCAACTGAATCGGTCACCTTGCAGTCGTTCCAGACGTGGCGGGCATTCAACCTCGGCTCATCAGCGGCGGTTGCCTACACCCTGTTGATCGTCGTCACGGTCATCGCCACGGCCTATGCGCGACTCGTGCTGCCCCGGGCGCACCGGGCGAACGACTGATGGACGAAGGAGCCCGATCGTGAGAAATCCGCTGCGCAAGCGCACGGCCCTCGACCTGTCGTCGCCTGCCAAGGTGGGCGCTTACATCGTCCTGCTGGGTTGGACCTTCGTCGTCCTGTTCCCGTTGTACTGGCTGCTGATGACGTCGTTCAAGCTGCCGATCCAGTTCAGCGGCGGAACCTACTACATTCCGTTCATCGATTTCCAGCCGACGCTCGACAACTGGAAATACATCCTCGTCGACCTCGGTAGCGACACCTACCGGCCGTACTTCAACACGATCGTGGTCGGGTTCGCGAGCGCGTCAATCGCGTTGGCACTGGGATCGCTCGCCGCCTACGGGCTGGTTCGGTACCGCTACCGGCCGCGGATCGGCGTGATCGGCCTCGGCATCGGCTGCATCGTCTTTGCCGTCGTGGCCGTTCTGCTGGGTGTCCCACCGATCATCGCCGTCGTTTCGGCGATCGCGGTCCTGTTGATCCTGACCCAGGCCATCAGTCGTCGCTTCGCGAGCGGCGGTCCGCGCATGGCCAACGCGGACATCGGCTTTTGGCTCATCTCGATGCGCATGATGCCGCCGGTTGCCGTTGTCATCCCGATCTACGTCCTGTTCCAGCAGCTCAGGCTGCTCGATAGCCTGGTCGCGTTGATCGTGACATACGCCGCCACGAACCTGCCGATCGTCGTCTGGTTGATGAGCGACTATTTCGCAGCGATCCCGCTCGAGCTCGAGGAGTCAGCGTCGGTCGACGGCGCGTCGGCCTATCGGACGTTCCGCTCGATCGTACTTCCCGTTGCGGTCCCGGGCCTCGTGGCCACCTTCATTCTCGTGCTCGTCTTCGCCTGGAACGAGTATCTGATCGCGCTCTTCCTGGCCACCGCCAACGCCGCGACGATGCCGCTCCTGGTCGCAGCCCAGAACGCTACGCGTGGACCGCAGTACTGGTACATGTCAGTGCTGATCCTGATCATGATCTTGCCGGTCATCGTGATGGCCGTGATCCTCGAACGCTACATCTCGCGGGGCATCCTCACGGGTGCGGTCAAGGGATGAGACCCGTCGCCCCCCCGGCGCACCGGCGAGGCGGCTGGTTCCAGGTGGCCTGGACATCGGTGCCGCCGCACCAGGTCTCCGCGATAGATCGATCACGAAAGCGAGGATCGAGCGATGAGTGAACGCGCCGGCTGGGGAATCCTTGGGACGGGAGGGATCGCCCACATCTTCGCTGCGGCGGTGCAGGCTTCGACGTCCGGTCGTCTCGTCGGAGTGGGCAGCCGCGATGCCGGGACGGCCGCGACCTTCGCCAGCGAGTTCGGCATCGAGCGGTCGTATGGTTCATATGCGGCCCTGCTCGACGATCCCGCCGTGGAGTTCGTGTACGTTGCCACCCCGCATACGACCCACGTCGAGCTAGCCAGCGCGGCGGCACGGGCCGGGAAACACGTCCTGTGCGAGAAGCCGATCGCGCCGAGTGCCGCGGGCGCCGCGATCGTGCTCGAGGCGGCTCGCGTGGCGGGCGTCTTTCTGATGGAGGGCTTTGCGTTCCGTTGCCATCCGCAGACCAAGCGCCTGGCCGAGTTGCTCGAGGGCGACGAGATCGGCGAGCTGCGAACGGTCAGTGCCTCCTTCGGGTTCGATGCCGGCCCGGCGCCGACCAACTATCTGTTCCGACGCGACCTCGCCGGCGGGGCGATGCTGGACAACGGCTGCTACCCGGTCGCGCTGTCGCGGCGGATCGCAGGCCATACGGTCGGCGCCACATACCGTGACCCGGATCGGGTGGCCGGGGCGGGCCTGCTCCACCCGGATCAGGGCATCGACCTCGACGCCCACGCCCTCACGTGGTACGAGGGTGGAGTGGCCGCGCACCTCACGTGCACGTTGCGCACGGAGGTCGACAAGAACGTCCTGGTGACCGGTTCCAAAGGGGTCATCCGCCTCCCGGCGGCGTTCCTGCCGGGACGCATGGATAGGTTCGGCGGCCAGCCGCGGATCGTCCTCGAACGGCACGGCGAGGGGGCCCGCGAAATCCTCATCGACGCGCCTGGCGGTCTCTACACGATCGAGGCCGATACGGTCGTCGCGCGAGCCCGCGAAGGCCGCACGGAGGCACCCGAGATGACGTGGGAGGACTCCATGGGAAACATGCGGGTGCTCGACCGCTGGCGCGCCGAGGTCGGAGTGCGCTATGACGACAGCGTCGAGTCGCCGACCATCCGGGCCGCCGTTTGACGGGATCCGAAGCGAGGTCATCACCGTGTCCCAGCTGATCCAAACGCGCACCGTCAGCCGCGAACTGGCCCGAATCGGGATCGAGTGCGCCGTCGAGGCGTCGGAGGCCATCGGCTGCCGGACGTGCATCGCCGTCATCGACATCGCCGGCAACCTGGTCTCCTACGACCGCATGGACGGGGCGCCGTACAACTCGGCGCAGCATGCCCATGACAAGGCCATTTCGTCCGCCGGCAACGGCGTGGCGACCCACGACATGTGGGCGTACGTCGCCAATGACCCGCAACTGAACCTTGGGATCCTTAAGGTTCAGGGCCTTTCCGTCCTCGGCGGCGGTGTGCCCATCCACCTCGACGGCGAGCTCATCGGCGCCGTCGGCGTCTCCGGCAGCTGCGGGATGGCCGAGGACCAGGCGATCGCCGAAGCCGCCGTGGCCGCCATCCTGGCCGCCCTCGAACCGGGTCCACAGGTCGGGTCGCGCAAGGACCCCTGATCCATCCTGCCTGCCTCATCGCGAAAGGACACCGACTCGACCATGAGCCCACTCGGGACCGACGATTTTCCCCGGCTCCTTTCACCGTTCCAGCTCGGGGCCGTCACGCTGCGAAATCGGCTTGTCTTCCAGCCGCATTTTACGGCCCTGATGGCCGACGACAGCATGCCCAACGACGCGCTTCGGGCTTATTTCGTGGAGCGAGCGCGCGGCGGCACGGGGCTCATCGTCGATGGCCACATGACGGTGATGGTCGAAGGCATGATGGCGCCGCATTACATCAAGGCATGGGAAGAGGACTTCATTCCGCTCTACCGGGGCATCGTCGACGAGGTCCACGCGCACGGAGCCAAGATCTTCGGCCAAGTGACGCATGCCGGCCACACGTCCCTGACAGAACCTCCGCCGATCCTCTGGGCACCGACCCAGATGACAGAGCCGTCGAGCCAGCACACGACGCGGCCGATGGACCTCGTCGACATCCAGCGCACCGTCACAGGCTTCGGCGTCGCGGCTCGCAACATCATCGCGACGGGCGCCGACGGGATCGAAGTGAAGATCGCCCATGACGGGCTGTTGCGCAGCTTCGCCTCACCGTTCTTCAACCGGCGAACCGATGCGTACGGCGGCACCTTCGAGAAGCGGATGCGCCTGCCGCTGGAGGTCCTTGCGTCGATTCGCGAGGCGATCGGCCCCGCCGTCCCGATCGGGATCCGGCTGTGCCTGCACGAATACACAAAGTTCGGGTACGAACTGGACTATGGGCTGCGAATGGCCGAGGCGTTCGAGTCGAGTGGCCTCGTCGACTACTTCAACTGCGACGCAGGGACGTTCTCGAGCTTCTGGATGGAGATCCCGCCGGCGGCCGTCGAGCAGGGATTCTATCGCCCCCTCAACCAGGCCCTCAAGAAGGTCAGCAGCCTGCCGATCGTCGCCTTCGGGCGGATCAAGCAGCCGGACCTCGCGGAGCGGATGCTCGAACTCGGCGAGGCGGACCTGATCGGCATGGCCCGGCCACTCATCGCCGATCCCGAACTGCCGCTCAAGCTGATGGAAGGGCGTTCGGATGAGATCCGGGCATGCATCGGCTGTAACGACGGGTGTATCCACCAGGTCGTGCAAGTCAAGGGCATCCGCTGCATCCAGAACCCGGGCGCCGGCCGGGAGCGGCTCTATGTGGAGCGGCTCGTGCGGAAGGCGGCTACGCCACGTCACGTCGTCGTGGTGGGCGGGGGCCCGGCCGGGCTGAAGGCGGCGGAAATCGCAGCGCGTCGGGGCCATCAGGTGACGCTCCTCGAGCGGGATGGCGTGCTGGGCGGCCAAGTCCGTCTCGCCGCCAAGCAACCCTTTCACGAAGAGGTCGCGGAAGTGACCGCCTACCTCGAGTCCGCCGTCGCCCGACTCGGCGTCGACGTCTGGTTGAACGCGGAAGCCGACGGGGATGGCCTTCTGGAACTGGAACCGGACGTGATCGTCGTGGCGACGGGCTCACAGCCCGACCAGCCGATCGGACGTCACCGGCTCCCGTCGGACCCGGATGCGGGCTCGATCGCGCGATCGCTCGGGCTGAAGGTGGCGAACGATCTGCCCGGCCTGGACAGCCCCAGCGTCCACTCCACTGACGAGGTCCTCTCGGATGTGGCGTTGCCCGGCACGCGCGTCCTGGTGATCGACGCGCATGGGCACTGGGAGGCGTCTGGCACCGCCGAGTACCTGGCCGATCGTGGCTGCGCGGTCGAGATCGTGACCGCGAGATCGGAGCCCGGGTTCGGGCTCGAGGCCACCAACCGCGCGATGTTCCTCCAGCGCGCGCGGAAGAAGGGGATCCGGATGACTCCCCACACCGAGGTCCGGGCGATTGACGATCAGGGCGTGAGGGTCCAAGACATCCTCAATGGCGACGAACGGCGGATCGAGCCGCTCGACGTGGTCATTCCGGTTTGGCCGCGGGTCTCGCGGGACGACCTGTTCTTCGATTTGGTCGCGCGACTCGACGGCGCGACGCACCCGGAGGTCATCCGTCTCGGCGATGCCTCGGCGCCGCGGCTCATCGAGTCGGTGCTGCTCGAGGCCCACCAGATCGCGATGGAGTTGTGAGGATGGCGTACAAGCTGTGCGTTTGCATCAAGGTCGTACCGCGGTCAGCCGTCGCGAAGCGATTTGACGGGACGACCCACCGCCTGGATCGATCGGGTGCGACCGAGCTCAACCCGCACGACCTATACGCGGTCGAAGAGGCCGTCCAGCTTCGCGAGCGGATCGGCGGCGAGCTGATCGCCGTGACGATGGCGCCCGACGACGGCCTGGAGAGCCTGCGTGGCGCCCTCGCGATGGGCGTCGATCGGGCCGTCGCCGTGGCGGATCCGGCCATTGCCGGTTCAGACCTGCTGGCGACCAGCCGCGTCCTGGCGGCCGCCCTCGTGCGCGAGCGGCCCGACGTGATCGTCTTCGGATCGCTGTCCGCGGATGGAGGTGGCGCCCAGCTCTCGGCAGCCGTCGGTGAGCGGATGGGGTTGCCGGTGCTGTCCGGCGTGCGCAGCATCGAGGTCACCGACGGACGCGTTCGTGGGATCCGTCAGACGACCGACAGCGAAGTCGTGGTGGAGACCGTGACGCCCTGCATCGTGGGCCTGGGTGGTTCGACCAACGTCCCGCGGTACCCCGCCTTCCGGGACATCGTTGCGGCCAAAAAGAAGGCCATCGACTGCCTATCCCTCGCTGATCTCGGGATCGACCCTGCGACCGTTGGCGAGTCCGGGTCCCGAACCGAGGTGCTCACGATAACGTCGCCACCGACCCGGAATCGCGGCGGCGACGTCGTCACCGACGAGGGGCAAGGGGCGGCGTGGCTGTTCGAGTACTTGACCTCGCGAGGCTTCGCATGACGACCGCGGCCGAGATCGGTGCGGCCCGCTCCGACGGCGTGCCGCTCGTCTTCATCGAGCTCCGCAAGAGCGTGCCGACCGCCGGCTCCCTCGGCCTGCTGGGTAAGGCACGAGGCCTGTTCGGGGGCGCGGCCGCGGTCGTCGCCGGGCCTGGGTCAGGCGATGTGGCCGCGACCTTGGGCCGATACGGTGCGGACGTCGCCTACTTCTGCGACGACCCCGCGGTCCACCAGGAACTGCCCGCGCCGAACGTGGACGTTGCGGCGTCGGCCATCCGGGCCGGCGGCCATCGGACGGTCCTCTTCGAGAATTCGGTCGTCGTCGCCGATATCGTCGGCGCGCTGGCGTGCCGCCTCGAGGCCGGGGTCATCTGGGATCTCCAGGATCTCAAGCAACGGGACGCCACGCTCGTCGGCACGAAATACGTGTTCGACGACAGCGTCGCCGTCGAGGCCGGCTGGAGCAGCGACGTGCGCCTGGCGGTCTTCCGGCTCGGCATCCTCGAGCCTGTGGAGGCGGCCGGTCAAGGAACGGTGACCCGCCTCGAGCCGGCCATCGGGGCGGATGCCTCGAGGGTCACCGTCGTCGAACAACGACACGCCACCGTCGCCGACGTCGCCCTGGCATCGGCCGACGTGATCGTCGCCGGCGGGCGCGGCCTCCGCGACCGGGAGGCGCTGGCCCTGCTCGAGGACCTCGCCGACGCGATCGGAGGCGTGGTCGCCGTCTCGATGCCGCTGGTCGATCGAGGCTGGTATCAGCACAGCCGACAGGTGGGACAGACCGGCAACAAGGTCCGCCCTCGCCTCTACTTGGCGTGCGGAATCTCGGGCCAGCTCGGGCATCGCGTCGGGATGGAGAAGTCCGGGTTGATCGTGGCGATCAACACGGATGCGACCGCACCGATATTCGGGATGTGCGACGCAGGCCTCATCGGGGACCTCCACCAGGTCGTGCCGGAGCTCACCCGCCGAATCCGCGCTGCGCACGCTTCCGTCGATCATTCGTAACCCATCGCAGCAGGGAGTCAGCGATGTTCACATTCGGGGCGGAGATCCTTCCGTACCACGATTTCTCGCTCGAGGATTCAGTCCGCGAGCTCGCGAACCTCGGGTTCACGCACGTGAACCTCTGGTCGTCGCGTACGCCGCTGGCCCACCACGTGAATCCCGGCGATGACACCGCGCCGATCAAGGCTTTGCTCCGAAAGTACGGGATCACCCCAACGGGCCTGACGATGTACGGCAAGACCCAGGACGAGATGCGCCAGCGCATCGAGTTCGCCGCCGACCTCGGCATCGACACCGTCGTCTTCGACTGCGAGGCCAACTACTCCGACTTCGTCGGTTCCTTCCTGCCGGGCCTGCTCCCGACGTGCGAGAAGGTCGGCGTCCGGATCGCGGTCGAGAACCACATCACGGTCCCGTTCACCGAGGACATGGAGCAAGGCGGGCATGAGGGCGAACGATGGTCCGAAGGCGTCGACACCTTCGCCCAGATAAAGCGCCTCCTCACCGACCTCGATTCGCCGTACATCGGCGTGTGCGTCGCGCCGGCCCACCTTTGGGTGATGAATGAGACGATCAGCGAGGTCATCACCTATCTCGCCGAGCGCAAGAAGCTCTTCTACTACTACGTCTGGGACATCGACCGGGCCTATCGCCGCGGCGTCGACGGGCTGAACTTCGGGCCGGGCGAACAGCAACTGGCGCGGCCGGACGGAACACTCGACCACGGCGTGCTCCTGCGGACGCTGGCGGCCGTCGGGTACGAAGGGGTCGCGAGCCTCAAGTGCCACGGGACCGCCGGCTGGCCGATCGAGTACGTGACCGATCAGTTCGGTAGGTCAGCCGAGTATGTCCGATCGCAGATCGAGGGCATCGCTTGAGCGAGGATGGCTTGCGGTGGGGCGCGATCGGCGCGAGCTGGATCGCGCAGGACTGGGTGATCCCTGCTCTGCGGGAGAGTGGCGGCGACGTCGTCGCCGTCTACAGCAGCGACCCGGATCGGGCCGTTGCCTTCGGTGCCCGGAACGGGATCCCGGCCACCTACTCAGACTTGGACGCCTTTCTGCGCGACCCAGCGATCGAAGCGGTCTACGTCAGCAGCACGAACGAGCGCCATCCCCAGCAGGTGATGTCCGCCGCGGCCGCCGGCAAGGCAGTCCTGTGCGAGAAGCCGATGGCGACCAGCGTGGAGCTGGCACGCGAGATGGTCGCGGCCTGCGATCGGGCAGGCGTCGTGCTCGCGGTAAACCACCACATGCGGAACGGGCCGACCCTCCGCGCCATGAAGCGATTGCTCGGGGAGGGCGCGATCGGGCAGCCGTTGGCGGTGCGGATCTTCCACGCGATCCAGCTGCCGGACTTTCTCCGGACCTGGCGGGTCGCGAACGCGGCGGCTGGCGGTGGCGCGATCTTCGACCTGACCGTCCATGACGCCGACACGCTGCGGTTCCTCCTCGACGACGAGGTCAAGGATGTCGTCGCGATCGCGTCGCAGCAGCGCTATGGCGAGGGCGACGTCGAGGATGCCGTGATGGGTGCGATGCAGATGCGAAGCGGCGTGGTCGTGTCCTTCCACGACGCCTTCACCATCGGTAGCGCACCGACAGGCCTCGAGATCCACGGGACCGAAGGCTCGCTGTTTGGCCGCGAGGTCCTCCGACAGGACCCTGTTGGCGACGTCATGCTCAGGCGTGGTCAGGAAGAGGTGGCGGTAGACGTCGGCGAACGCGGAAACCTGTACGTCCACGGCATCCGGCGGTTCACCGAGGCTGCGCGGGGCGACGGCCGGCCGTCCGTGACCGGCGAGGACGGCCTCCGCTCCGTGGCCGTCGCCGCGGCGGTCGCGGAGGCAGCGCGAACCGGCCGACGAGTCGAAGTTCCCGATCTTTGACGCGATCCTGACCACGGCCTTCCACGATCGACCGATCCGTCCTCCTGTGCAGCGCGTAGGATCGATCCGTGTCAACGAATGACCGGTTGCGCGACCGAGTGTGTGTCGTCACGGGATCGACCGGCATCGCGGCTGCCAGTGCTCGACGCTTGGCCTCTGAGGGCGCGGCGGTCTTCGTCGTCTCTCAGACAGGGCCGCACGCCCAGGCACTCGCCGAGGAGCTGATCGCAGGCGGAGGCCGCGCGGCCTGGGCGGCCGCCGATCTCGCCGACGCCGGCAAAGCCGCCTCGGTGGTGGCGGCCGCGGTCGCCCATTTCGGGCGGATCGACGGGTTGTTCGCGGTCGCCGGCGGCAGCGGCCGACGGTATGGCGACGGACCGATCCATGAACTGACGCCCGAGGGCTGGGACCGGACGCTCGAGATCAACCTGCGCAGCCAGGCGATGACCTGCCGCGCGGTCGTCCGCCAGATGCTCGCCCAGCCACCCAACGACTCCGGCACGCGCGGTTCGATCCTTCTGATGGGCAGCGTCACGGCGACCGACCCGTCGCCCGAGATGTTCGCGACACACGCCTACGCGGCCGCCAAGGGCGCCACGATCGCGCTCATGACCGCGATGGCTGCGACGTATGTCGGCCAGGGGATCCGCGTCAATGTCGTCGCGCCAGGACTGACAGCCACGCCGATGGCGACCCGGGCGGCCGGCGACGCGCGCATCCGAGCGTATGCCGCCCGCAAGCAGCCGCTGGCCGGCGAGCTGATGGACCCCGACGAGGTCGCCCACGCCGCCGTCTACTTCCTATCGGACGAGTCGCGCGCCGTGACCGGACAGCTGCTCAAGGTCGATGGCGGCTGGTCGGTCGTGTCGGTGTCGCCGGAGGGCGAAGCGTGACGGTGTCGGTCGAGGACGTGGGGACGGTCGACGTCTGCATCGTGGGGGCAGGCTCGGCCGGATCGAGCGCGGCGATCGCCGCCGCCCGCGAAGGGGCCACCGTCCTGCTCATCGACCGCTTGCCGT
>JANMBS010000302.1:0-2448 GCA_031360525.1 Thermomicrobiales bacterium | reverse complement strand
GTCGGCACGTACGAGCGCACGGACCCATCGAGGTCGAGCCGGCCGTCCTCCGCAAGGGCCAGGATGAGCGCGGCTGTGAACGTCTTCGAGACGCTCGCCACGGGGAATGCCGTGTCGTCGGTCACCTTGCGTTTCGCGGCGATGTCGGCCAGACCGGCCACTCCGTGCCAGACCGAGCCGTCGGCGAAGAGGATCGATGCCGTGATGCCCGGGATCCCGTACTTCGCGCGGATGCGCTCGAGACGCGCGTCGAGGGCGGCGCGCAGCAATGGCGTCGCGCTCGCCGAACCGTGGCGCAGCGATGGGCTTGCGCTCGGGAAGCCGCCGGCCTGCGGGCTGCTGGCCGGCGCGGGCGTCGCGATCGGGCCGCCGCCGCCAGACGCGGGGGGCGTGGCGTACGCGGATGCCGCGGCGACGGACGGATCCGGCGAGGTCGACTGCGGGCTGGGCCCGACACCGGCGACGACCGGGCCGGGCGACACATCGATCCCGACGTGGTCGGCCGGGGCCGCCATCAACGGCGCACCGACCCACGCGCCGACGACGACCACCGTCGCGACGAGGGCGATGAGTGGTCGGCGGAGCCCTCGATTCATGAGTGGAAAGGGGGCGACATGACGGCCGAACCATAGCGCGAGCGTGTCACCTGTACCATCGACCGATGACCCAAGACGTCAGCGCCCCCTCACTCCTCCGTTCTGTCGGCCTCATGGCCGATGGGCCAGCGGTCTGGGGGCGACCGGTCCAGGCCCAGGGACCGGGGGTCTTCGTCATCGAGGCGCCGGCTCCCCTGGCGTCGGCCCCGATCGAGCTGACCCGCGTCGGCAAGTGGATCGAGCGGGTCGACACGCTCCGCCTCGACGGCGAGGTGCCGACATCGAAGGCTGTGGCGACCCGCATCGGGTCGTTCTGGCTCCCGTCGCAGACTGTCCTGTACATCGGGACCTCCGAGGCATCGGTGCCGCGGCGGGTTGCCGCGATCATCAAGACCGAGCTCGGCGACCGTCGACCGGCGGCCGGTGGGCACTGGCTCAAGACACTCCGCTCGCTCGATGGCCTGAAAGTGTGGTGGGCGGCGACCGCGGCGACCGAGGAGTACGAGGACGCGTTGCTTGCCGCCTTCGCGGCCGGCGTGCCGGAAGCCGATTTGGCGGCACTCCCCGACCGGAGCGTCGTGCTCCCCTGGGCGAACCTCCGCCGCCCGACCGGCGAACGCAAGGCGACCGGCCTGACCGGCTCCCTCATCGCCGAGCCGGTCGCGCTGCCGCTGCCACCGACCCGGGTCGTCCGCCTCCCGGATGGCGACGCCGATGGAGCCCGAGGCGAGCCGCCGGCCCCGAAACGACGTCCGGCGACTCCGCGCGCCCCGCGAACCGCGAAGGCTGCGCCGTTGAGCCCGGACGTGGCCGCGCCGCCGCCCGCGGTCGTCGCGGCCGAAGCGTTGACCCGTGACGGTGAGGCCCGCCTGCGCGCCGAGCTCGATGGATTGACCCGGGTCAAGCGCCCGCAGGTGATCGCCCGGATCCGGACGGCGAAGGAGCACGGCGACCTCAAGGAGAACTCCGAGTACCACGCCGCGCGCGAGGAGCAGTCGTTCCTCGAGGGGCGGGTCCAGGCGATCGAGGCGCGGCTGCGCTCGGCCGTCATCGTCGAGGCGCCGATCGCAGGCTCGCGGGTCGGGCTCGGTTCGGTCGTGACCGTCGACGACGATGGCGAGACCGTTGCCTACACGATCGTCGGCGCCGATGAATCCGATCCGCCGCGGGGGCGGATCTCGTCGTCGTCGCCTGTCGGCCGGGCACTGGTCGGACGCGACACCGGCGATTACGTCGTCGTGGCGACGCCGGCCGGCGAACGGCGATATCGGATCCTGGAGATCGGCTAGCTTTTCGCCTCGGCATCAACAGGTGAGGCAGCGCATGTGTGCGTGCTGGCTCGCGAATATGCAGGTCAGTCATCAAGATCGCGCCGAACGAGCGTGGTGGTGGGTCGAATCTGACGGAATCGATCGAGTGCCAAGCGTGCATGGCCCCGATTCGATGAGTCAGCTGCATATCGGGCGGGATCGCCGGGCGCGGCGCGGGCTCGAGCCGGCGCGCCATCGGTCGGGGGCCTCATCATGCCCCGGGTCGCTCACTCATCGAGCGGCTCGAACAGGCCGGGCGACCCGCCGGCATGCCAGAAGACGACCTGGCGACCGTCGAGCGCACCATTGCGGGCCAGGGCGACGAGTCCGGCCAAGGCCTTCGCCGTGTAGATCGGGTCGACCAGGATCCCTTCCGTGCGTGCCAGCAGCCCGGTGGCCTCCGCGGCTGCCTCGGTCGGCCTGCCATAGCCCTCGCCGAGCTGGCTGCCATCGAGGACGATCTCTCGGTCGTGGACGGTTGCCAGGCCGTGGAGCTCGCCCAGACCAGCGGCGACCGCCGCGATGACCGGGCGCAGTGGCTC
>JANMBS010000239.1:0-1656 GCA_031360525.1 Thermomicrobiales bacterium | reverse complement strand
GAGCGGTTGCATCCCGGCCCGTACCTCAACGAGTTCGCCGTGCGGGTCCTCGACGCGCGGACCGTCCATCGCCGGCTGCTCGAGGCCGGGATCCTGGCCGGCCTGGTCCTGGCCGATGCCGAGCCCGACGACCTGGACCTGGCTGACGGCCTCCTGGTGTGCGCCACGGAGGTCACGACCTCGGCCGAGATCGTCGCCTTCGCGGGTGCCATCTCCGCGGTCCTCGCGCACACGGACATCCCGGCGGCCGTCCGGTGAGCGTCGTCGGCGAGAAGCTCCAGCCGACCCTCATGGAGCGCGGCCGGCCGGGTCGTGGCGGCGGCAAGATCCCGCACCCTGCCCACGACGCGCTCGAACGGATCCCGGCCGAGGCCCGGCGGACCGTCCCGGCGGCCCTCCCCGAGCTGAACGAGCCGGACGTCGTCCGTCATTACGTGAACCTGTCCCAGCTGAACTACGCCGTCGATACGGGGTTCTACCCGCTCGGTTCGTGCACCATGAAGTTCAATCCCAAGCTCAACGAGTGGGCCGCCCGCCTGCCGGGCTTCGCCGACCTCCATCCGATGGCCCCCGACGAGGTCGCCCAGGGCACCCTGCAACTGTTGTGGGAGCTCGAACGGGCGCTCGCCGAGATCTCCGGGATGCGCGCCGTGACGCTCCAGCCGGCGGCCGGGGCGCAGGGCGAACTGACCGGCATCCTGATGATCCGGGCCTACCACCACGCCCGCGGCGAGACCGAGCGCGACGAGGTCCTCGTCCCGGATTCGAGTCACGGTACGAACCCCGCGACCGCGTCGATGGCCGGTTTCAAGACCATCACCATCCCGTCGGCGCCCGACGGCGGCGTCGACATCGATCGCTTCCGCACGGCGCTCGGCCCGCGGACGGCGGCGGTCATGATCACCAACCCGTCGACCCTGGGCCTGTTCGAGACGCGCATCGGCGAACTGCTCGACGCGGTCCATGAGGCCGGGGCGCTGGCCTACATGGACGGCGCCAACCTCAACGCCATCCTCGGCCGGTTCAAGCCCGGCGAGGCTGGCTTCGACGTCATGCATTTCAATGTCCACAAGACATTCTCGACGCCGCATGGCGGCGGCGGGCCGGGCGCCGGTCCGGTCGGGGTGGGAGAGGCGCTCATCCCGTACCTGCCCGCGCCGCGCGTCCTACGCGATGACGACGGGAGCTTCCGCCTGGAGCGGGTCGGGGAGCGTGCCACGTCGATCGGACGGCTGCGCAGCTTCGTCGGGAATACCGGCGTCCTCGTGCGCGCGTACGCGTATGTGCGTGCCCATGGCGGGTCCGGTCTGCGCGAGGTCAGCGACGATGCCGTTCTGGCCGCCAATTACCTGAAGCACAGGCTGGCAGGGAGCTACGACATCCCGTACGACCGGCCCTGCAAGCACGAGTTCGTGGCCTCGGCGACGACGATCAAGAAGCGAACGGGCGTGCGGACCCTTGACATCGCCAAGCGGCTGATCGACTACGGCTTCCACCCGCCGACCATCTATTTCCCGCTGATCGTCGACGAAGGGATGCTCATCGAGCCAACGGAGACCGAATCGATCGAGACGCTTGGCGATGTCAAGGGTCCGCACGCCCGTTCGCTTCTTGATCGTCGTCGCCGAGGCCACGAACTCGTGCTTGCAGGGCCGG
>JANMBS010000160.1:0-4261 GCA_031360525.1 Thermomicrobiales bacterium | reverse complement strand
ACCTCGATGTCGGGCGCTCCGTGGTTCGACGTCGGAAGCGGCCCCAAATCGATCGGCATCCTGGCGGCGCCGCCCAGCCACCACGACGGCCTCCTGAGGCTCGTTCGCTAGTCTCGGGCACGGCCCGGTCGCCGCGGCCATGGGCTATTCGGGGAACTGGAAGGGCTCGACGCGGCCATACCTCAGTCGTCCAGCCAGCGATGGGGTCTCGTCCGCAGACGGTCGAGGCCCCATTCCTCGCAGAACGCCTCCCACTCGTCCCGCGGGGCGCCATCCCAGCGCAGCTCAGCCGGGTCGGTCTGGCGGATCGAGACCCCATCGTCCGCCGTGCGCAGGCGGGCCAGGTCGCGATAGAGGAGCGCCTCGTCGTGGTGGTCGCGCAGGGTCGCGGCCAGGGTCATCGCCCGCGAACCGCCGATCCCAGGCACTTCCCAGGCCGACGCCTTGGCCGGTATCTCCTCGTAATGGCCGTAACGGGTCAGGACAGCCGCCGCGGACTTGGCGCCCCAGCCGGGCAGCCCGGGAAATCCATCCGAGGAGTCGCCGACCAGGCCGAGCCAGTCGGGGATGGAGGTCGGTGGGACGCCCCATTTCTCGCGCACACCGGCGTCGTCGTAGACGAGGCCACGCCGCCGATCCCACAGGACCACGCGGTCGTCGCGGACCAGCTGGGCCATGTCCTTGTCGGGGGTGCAGACGAAGATCTTCTCCACCGCCTTCTTCTCGGCAAAGCGGGTCGCCGCCGCGGCGATCGCATCGTCGGCCTCGAACTCGACCATCGGCCACGACACGATCCCGAGCGCATCGAGCGCGGCCTCGGCGATCGGGAACTGGGCCAGCAGCTCGGGCGGCATCCCGGCCGACGACTTGTAGCCGGAGTAGAGGTCGTTGCGGAAGGATTCGATGACCCGGTCCGTGGCGGCGCCGACGTGCGTGGCGCCCTCCTCACGGAGCAGGTAGAGCATCTGCTCGACGAGCCCGGAGACCCCCGACAGGGGGATGCCGTCGCGCCCGAGGACCGGCGGCCGCGGCGCGAAATGGGCCCGGAACAGCTCGTACGTCGCGTCGACCAGGTGCAGCTGCACGGGGCCGCTCAGGACGCCGTCGGCCCGGTCTCGACGAGCTCCTTGAGCCGGACCAGGTCGGCCTGGAAGATCGAACCGAGGGTCGGGCTCATGATGAGCGCCCCGAGGTGGGGGAGGAGGGGCGGGATCAGACGCTCCTCCCAGCGAACGATCGTGGTCGTTCCGTCCGCGCCGGACTCGAGCGTGATCCGGCCGCGGCCCTTGAACGTCCCCTCGTGGCTGATCGCGAACCGGTGTGGCGGCTCGAATTCCGTGATGTGGACCGGGTCGTTGACCGTGATCCCGAAGATGCGCACCTCGGCCACACCTTCCGTGCCGACCCTCACCGGCCCGGGCGTCAGGATCCGGACCGACTTCATATCGTGCATCCAGCGCGGCTGGCCCTCGATGTCGGCCAGTTCCGCCCAGACGCGCTCGATCGGCGCGTCGATGACGATCACCGAATCGATCGGGTCAGGGTCAGCGCCGGTGGAATGGTTGGCCAGGACGTGATCGAGCGCATAGCCGACCCCGGCGCCGAACAGCGCGAGCCGGAGGGCTCCGCGGATCATCTGGCCACCGCCGCGATGAGGGAGACACCGGCGGCCCGCATCGCCTCGAGTGCGCGGTCGCCATCGCCCGGTTCGACATCGACCGCGCCGATCGCGTCGGTCAGGACCTCGGTCTCGAAGCCGAGGTGGACGGCGTCGAGGGCGGTCGCCTTGACGCAGTAGTCGGTGGCAAGGCCGACGACGACCACGTGGTCGATGCCTGCATCGCGGAGGAGCGCCTCGAGCTCGGTGGCGGTCGTCTCGCCGCTGAGGGGGTCGCGCATCGTGAAGCCCGAGTAGCCGTCCTCGCCGTTGGCGCCCTTGCGGACCCGTGGCGTGTCGTCGGGGAGTGCCAGGTCGGGGTGCAGTTCCGCGCCCCACGTGCCGGCCACGCAATGGACCGGCCAGGGGCCGCCGTCCTTGGCGAAGTGCGGGGTGGACCCCGGGTGCCAGTCCTGGGTCGCGACCACGATGGCGCCCTCGTCCCTGGCCGCACGGGCCTCGCGAGAGACCGCCGGGACGATGGCGTCGCCGCCGGCAACGCTCAGGCTGCCGGCCGGATCCGCGAAATCATTCTGGACGTCGACCACGATGAGGGCCGTCCCCGGCCGATAGCTGTGCATGCCCTGAGCGTAGCGCACGCAGCGCCAGGGCCGAATAGAAGGCCGCCCCCGGGCTTGCGAGTCCCCACTGGGGCCGTCGCACGACCCTGGTCGAGGTCGGTTCGGGGGGCCGGCACCGTTCGGGGCTTCGAGGACCCCGAATCGTGTCCTACCGAACACAACTTGAACCGCAGACGCCCGCCGTGGGGCCTGACAGACCCCGAGCCTGGACTCGCGAGTGGACCGGCGCCGGTCGAAGCGGCCGAGCAGGATCCTTGCCTATCCGATGAGGGCGGACCGCTCGTCCGGGACCACGGGGGCGACCGTCTCCGGCGGCACCGGCGGCTCGACGTCGAGCAGATAGCCGATCCCCTGAAAGGTCCTGATCCGGCCGGGCTCACCGGGCTCGGCGCCGAGCTTGCGCCGGACGCGGGAAACCCAGACACGCAGGTACTGGAGGTCGTCGCGGTATTCGGGTCCCCAGACCTTGGTCAGGAGTTCCGTGTGGAGGACGACCTTCCCGGCGTTGGCGGCCAGGTGCTGCAGGAGCAGCCATTCGGTTCGCGACAACTGGACCAGTTCCCCGTTCCGGGTCACCATCCGCCGCTCGAGATCGATCTCGACGTCGTCGAATTTGAGCACGCCCGAGCCCGGCTGCGCGCCGGACGACCGACGCAGGACCGCCCGCACGCGAGCGGCCAGTTCATCGGGATGGAACGGCTTGGCGATGTAGTCGTCGGCGCCGAGGTCGAGGCCCTTCGCCTTGTCGGCGGTGGATCCCTTGGCGGTCAACAGGATGACGGCGACGGGTCGGCGTTCGCGCAACTGGCGCATGACCTCGATCCCGTCGAGATCGGGCATCACGATGTCGAGCAGGACGATGTCGGGGCGCACTTCTTCGGCCTTGGCGAGGGCTTCCTCGCCACCGCCTGCGGTCACGACCCTGAAACCCTCTTCACCGAGGGCGATGGATACGAGTTTGGTGATCCTTGGTTCGTCGTCTGCGACGAGGACGAGCGGCTGGGTGCTCATGGTCGCCTCCGGTACGAGATCACATGGTGACGGTCTTGGCCCGATTCGTCATCCATCCGCGCGCCAGAGCGGCCCACGCATGCGCGTGGACCGCATCGGTGATCGCCGAAGCGATCGTCAGGAAGGATTGGGAGCCCCCGTCGGAACCGCGACGTTGATCGTCGTGCCTCCGTCGTTGGTCCCCGACTTGGTGTTGGCTCCCGGCCCGAGGGCGAAGAACCAGATCGCCGCCACGATGGCGATGATCGCGATGACGCCGAGGATCATCCCCGCGCCTGAGCCGCCGTCCTTGACGACGACTGTATTTCGGTCAGTCATGGTCTGGGTCCCTTTCTGAGTTGTGGCGCAAGCATCCTGTGGATCGGCTGCCGAACAGAGCAGTGACGTGGTCGCGCACGTTGCAGCCGTGTTGCAGCCTTCGCCGAGCCGTCATCGTCGGACAGGACCAAGATGGGCTACGCTGCCAACATGCGATTCGCTCCCGAGGAGCTCGCCCTTCTCGCCGAGAGCGAGGAGATCGAGATCGAGACCGCTCGACCGGGCGGTCCTCCCCACCGAACGATCATCTGGGTCGTCGTCGATGGCGACGACGTCTTCGTCCGTTCGGTCAACGGCGCGAGTGCGCGCTGGTACCGCGAAGCGGTCGCCGACCCGTCCGTCACGATCCACCTCGACGGGCGAGTCCTGCCCGCGCGCGTCGAACCGGCTACCGACCCCGATTCGGTCCGCCGGACCAGTGACCAGCTGGCTCGAAAGTACGCAAACGACGGGGCGTCGATGAGATCGATGCTCCAACCGGACATCTTCGACACCACGCTGCGGGTCGTCCCCGCCTGACGATCGACGCCCGGCGCCGCCGCGCCGACTGGAGCCCACCCGATGTACTTCGATGAGTTCAAGCACCAACTCCCCGACATCGATCCCGACGAGACGGATGACTGGATGGCATCCCTCGACCAGGTGGTCGCCGAGGAAGGCGAGGCTCGGGCTCGATTCATCATCTACAAGCTGC
>JANMBS010000230.1:0-9674 GCA_031360525.1 Thermomicrobiales bacterium | reverse complement strand
GATCCTCAACGGCGGGCGCAAGTTCTGGCTCGACAACGGCCTGCCGCTTTCGACGGACGCCGCGTCGGTCGAGGGGACGGGCTACCAGCTGCCCGAGCCGGACTTCAGCCTGCGCGCCTTCCGCGACGACATCCTGCCGCGCCTCGGCGACCCGGAGCTGGCGCTCGTCGACGTTCGCAGCCCTGCCGAGTTCAACGGCGAGATCATCGCGCCTCCGGGGATGAGCGAGACCGCCCAGCGGGCGGGGCACATCCCGGGTGCGGCGTCGATCCCGTGGGCCCAGACGGTCAAGGAGGACGGCACCTTCAAGAGTGCCGAAGACCTCGCCACGCTCTACGAGGCCAAGGGCATCACGCCCGACAAGGACGTCATCGCCTATTGCCGTATCGGCGAGCGTTCGAGCCATTCGTGGTTCGTCCTGCACGAGCTGCTCGGCTACAACCGAGTCCGGAACTACGACGGCTCGTGGACGGAGTACGGCAGCCTGATCGGCGTCCCGATCGAGAAGCCCGCACCGGTCACCGCCGGCTAGGGCGTCAGGTGGTTCGGGGTCCCCGCCCGTAGCGGGCCATGACCTCGAGCAGCCGGTCGTGGGGTAGGGCGTAGGCGGTCATCCCGTCTCGCCCGGACATGGTCTCGGCCGCGACGAGGGCGTTGATGATCGCTTCCTCGGTCGCCTCGATCGTCGCGTCGAACAAGGCATCGACGACGATGTCACCGACCGTCCGCACGTCATAGGTCAAAACCTTGGGCTGGTCCTCGTCCTCCGCTGGCAGTCGATTGCCGGTCGCGAATGCGATGAACAAGTCGCCGCTGGTGTGCCCGCCCGTCCCGCCGGCGCGAGCCAGGCCCAGGCCCGCACGTTGCGCAAGACGCTCCAGCTGATAGGGGAGGAGAGGAGCGTCGGTCGCGACGACGATGATGATCGAGCCGGACCCGGGCGAGGGGTTTCCGCCCGCTCCGCGGGCCTGGCCATAGGGGCTCGGGACGTCGTCGACGCCGATCTCGGCCCCGACCGGGACTCCGTCGACGCGGAGCCACGCACGCTTGCCATAGTTGGCCTGGACCAGCACGCCGACGGTGTGGCCGCCGCGCTCGGCGGGGACGACCCGCGACGCCGTCCCGATCCCGCCCTTGAATTCGTGGCAGACCATCCCGGTCCCGCCACCGACGTTGCCCTCCGGAACGGGGCCGCCGCCGGCCGTCTCGAGTGCCGCGCGGAGGTGCTCGGGGCGCACGTGGAAGCCGTTGATGTCGTTGAGCAGGCCGTCGTACGTCTCGCCGACGACGGGCAATGACCACCAGGCTGCCCGCGGCTCCACGTCCTCGACCGAGGCGGCGACCATCGCATCCCGCACCACACCGACGCTGTGTGTGTTGGTGATCGCGATCGGAGTCGTCAGCTTCCCGGATTCACGGACCCACTCGAGGCCCGTCAGCTCGCCGTTGCCGTTCAGCCGATGACAGCCGGCGAAGACCGGTTCACGCCAGTCCTCCCGGCTGCGCGGCACCACGACCGTGACCCCGGTCCGCACCGGACCGCGGCCGACGACGAGCGGCCCGTCGCCCTCGATGATCGTGGCGTGCCCGACGCGCACGCCGGCCACGTCCGTGATGGCATTGAAGGGACCCGGGCGGCCCAGCCCGATGGTGATCCCAAGGTCCCGCGTCCGCATCGGTGGATGCTAGCGGGCCGGGGAGCGGCTGGTTCGCCGTCCCGCACCGCGCACAGCACGGGCTCCCGACGAACCGCGCGGCCTGGCGGACCCGACGAGCGGGTCGCCGTATCATCGGGCGCAGATGATCCCGACCGATCGATCCAGCGCGCCGCTCCGGCTTCGACGGCTCCCCGACCGAGTGGCTGGCGCGCGCGCGATCGACGCTGCCGAGGCGTTCCGCGACCTGCCCGGCCTGGTCCTGCTCGAGAGCGCCCGGCCGGGTCGCAACGCTCGCTGGACCTACCTCACGGCAGATCCCGTGGCCATCCTGGAATCACCTGCGGCCGGCCCTGACCCATTCGCGGTGGCGCGCAGGCTTGTCGCCCGGCTCGACCGTACGGTCGTGATCCCGGCCGACGCGCCGCCCTTCCTCGGGGGCCTGGTCGGCTTCCTGGGCTACGACCTGGGAGCGATCCTGGAGCGACTGCCGGCGATCGCCCCGTCGGATCTGGATCTGCCGCCACTGCGGCTTGCCCTCCACGACTGGGTCGTCGCCTGGGACCGGCGGACAGGACACGCGTGGCTCGGCGGTCGAGCTCTCGATGGCGACGGACGCCGGCTCGCGCGCCGGCTCGACGAAGTCCATGCCCGCCTGACGACGCCACCGCATCCCGCAGACCCGACATCCACCGGCCCGTTCGAATTCCGATCCGGACTCGATCGCGCGGCCTACGAAGCCGGCGTTCGGCGGATCCGCGAGCACATCGCCGCTGGAGATCTGTACCAGGCGAATCTCACCCGCCGACTCGAGACCGCGTTCGACGGCGACCCGTGGGACCTCTACCGGCGACTCCGGACCGGCGACCCGTCGCTCTTCTCGGCGTACCTCGACCTCGGTCCGAGCCAGTTGACCGGCCGGCCGCGCGCGCTTCTCTCCGCCTCGCCCGAACCGTTCCTCTCCGTCGATGCCGAGGGCGTCGTCCAGACCGATCCGATCAAAGGCACTCGTCCGCGCGGTCGCGACGCAGCCACGGACCGGGCGCTCGCGCGTGACCTTCTGTCGAGCGCCAAGGACCGCGCCGAGAACGTGATGATCGTGGACGTGCTGCGTAACGACCTGGGGCGTGTCTGCAGGCCTGGCTCCGTCCGCGTCCCGCGGCTGTGCCGGCTCGAGCGCACCGCGGCGGTCCAGCACCTCGTCTCGACGGTCACGGGCGTCCTTGCCGACGGCCGCGACGCCTTCGACCTGCTGGCCGCGTCGTTTCCTGGAGGCTCGATCACAGGTGCCCCGAAGATCCGTGCCATGGAGATCCTCGAGGGCCTCGAGCCGGTCCGGCGTGGGCCATACACGGGCGCGATCGGGTGGGTCGGCCCGGACGGCGCGATGCAGACCAGCATCGTCATCCGGACGTTCGTAGCCGACGGCCGGCGGCTGACGATCCATGTCGGTGGCGGGATCACCTGGAAGAGCGACCCGGCAGAGGAGTGGGAGGAGACCGTGGCCAAGGCGAGCGGTCCGCTCGGCGCCATCGGCGGGGTGGAGGTCGCGTGAGGGGTTCGGCGTCGAGGTCCGGGGATGAGGCCGCGACCACGCCCGGTCACGTCTGGGTCGACGGTCGGGTCCTGCCCGCCGACGGACCGCACCTGTCGGTCTTCGATCGCGGGTTCCAGCTGGGCGACGGCATCTTCGAGACGCTCCGCGTGCGCGGCGCCCGCGCCACCGAGCTGCCCGAGCACATCGCGCGTCTGCGCGGCTCGGCCGCGGGCCTCGATATCGCGCTCCCTGACGACCTCGAGGAGGTGCTGGCGGTGGGGATCGCCGACCTGCTCGTGGCGAACGGGCTCGACGGGCCGGCCGGCGATGCATCGGTCCGGATCACGGTCTCGCGCGGGGCCTATCGGGGCCGCGGTCTCCTGCCACCCGACGAGGACGTCGCTGCGACGATCGCGATCCAGGCCTGGCCGGTCGTCGCGCCGCCGCAAGGTCACCTCGGGCGCGGGCTCCGACTCGTCGCCTCGGCCGTGCGGCGCGACCCTGCCAACCCGCTCGCGACGCTCAAGACCACGTCGCGCGCCGACTACGTCTTTGCCCGGCTGGAGGCGCGCCGTGCCGGCGCCGATGACGCGCTCTTCCTGACGACCGACGGCAACCTGTCGGAGGGAACGACCGCCAACATCTTCCTCCTCCGGAGAGCCCTGGCCGACGACGTCGTCGAGCTGGCCACGCCATCGCTCGACTGCGCGATCCTGCCCGGGACGACTCGCTCATGGCTCCTCGCATGGGCGGCGCGGGTCGGCCTCCGCCCCGTGGAGGGTCGGCTCAGCCCGGCGGACCTGGCCTCGGCCGAGGAGGCATTCCTGTCGTCGAGCGTGGCCGGGGTCCTGCCCGTGACGAGCTTCGAGGGCGAGGCGATCGGTGACGGACGGCCAGGGCCGTGGACGCTCCGCGCTCGGGCTGACCGCGAGGCGATGATCGCCGGCGAGGACGCGACATGACCCGCGACGAGCTGATCGCCGGGACCCGCCAGCTGGTCGACGAGGGCGACCGGTTGCGCGCCAACCCGTCGCTCGCCTCGCTCCAGATGTGGCTCAAGCGGTCGGATGATCTGCTCGCGACCGCGTGGGGGAGCATGGATCGCTACCACCTCGCCTGGCTGATGGTCGGCAAGCCGAAGGGCATCGTCCGTGGCCGGCCGATGACCGCCGACGAGGAGGCAGCCTACGTCCGCGAGGTCGCCGAGCAGAAGACCGCCGCGCTGCGGATGAGCCTCGATGCCGTCGAGCGGCAGGGGATGCCGTTCGTCGGCGAGTCTGGCGGGGTCGGGCCGGGCGACCGGGCAGGCGGGGTCGGGCCTGGCGATCGTTCCGCCCCGGCCACGGATCGAGCTCCTGACCGCGCGGCCCTGCCCGCCGACCCGGTCCTGACCGAGCGTCTAGCCGAAGCACGACGCAAGGCCGAAGCGCACCTCGACCACGATGCGCCGCGCGCCCCTCGCCCCGACAAGATGCAGCGATGACATCGAACGGGTTGGACACGGACGCAGCCGGCCGGACGGCCGGCCCGAACCTCGTGGCGGCCGTCGGCGGGACGAGGATGGTCCCTGCCCCCGACCCCGTGGCCCGCGACTACATCCTGCTGGCGCTCCGCCTCGACCAGCACATCCCGGGCCTGGTCGACGGCTACTTCGGGCCGGCAGACCTGAAGGCCACGGTCGACATGGAGCAGCTTCGCGCTCCGGCCCGCCTGCGTGACGACGCGAGGGCTCTCCGGGGACGCCTCGCCGCCGAGGTGGACGACGCGGACCGCCGGGCATGGTTCGACGCTCAACTGGCTGCCCTCGAGAGCCAGGCGGCCGGCCTTGCCGGGGAGTCCCTCCCGTACCTCGACTACGTCGCTCGGTGCTTCGCGTATGCACCGCCCCGCTACCCGGACGACATATTCGAGGCCGCCGCGGCACGGATCGGGGAACTGCTGCCCGGCGACGCGCCGCTGGCCGACCGGCTCGCGGCCTGGGACGCTCGTTTCGTCGTGCCGGTCGATCGACTGCCGGGCGTCGTCGAGTGGCTGGTCGCCCGCTTCCGCACCGCCGCCGCCGCCGACTTCGGCCTGCCCGACGGGGAGGACCTGCGGGTCTCGCTGGTGACCGGCCAGCCGTGGTCGGCCTACAACTGGTTCGATGGCCGCCGCCGCTCGCGTGTTGATGTCAACACCGACCTCCCGGTTCGCGCCTCCGAACTGATCGGTCTGGTCGCCCACGAGGCCTACCCGGGCCACCATCTCGAACATGCCTGGAAGGAGGCCGACCTGGTCGACACCCAGGGCCGCCTCGAGTCGTCGATCCTGCTCATCAACACGCCCGAGTGTCTCATCAGTGAGGGCCTCGCCGACCTCGGCGTCCGTTTCGCCTCCCCGCCCGAGGGCCGGGCAGACCTGCTTGTCGAGATCTTCGAGCGTGCGGGATTGCCCGTCGCGGCCGACGCCGCGGCGGCACGCGAGGCGGCCGAGCTGACCCTCGCCCTCGCCCCCGAGCGCAAGCGCCTGTCGGACATCCGTGGCAACGCCGGGATCCTTCGCCACGGCGACGGTCGATCGCATGCAGAAGTCGTGGCGTACCTGCGCGAGGTCGGTCGCTACCCGGCGGCCCAGGCAGAGAAGCGGCTCGAATTCATCGAGCACCCGCTGTGGCGGACCTACGTCTTCGTGTATACCGAGGGCGAAGCGCTCCTCCGGCGCTGGCTGGAGGCCGTGCCGGAACCCGAGCGCGCCGCCCGTTTCGGGCGTCTGCTCCACGAGCAGCTGACTCCCGCCGCGGTCACAGTTCCCGGCTGAAGACCACCCGGTCGCCACCCTCGGCGTCGTAGTCGGGATAGGCCGGTGTGCCGTACAGATTCTGCGTCCCGGGACCCGTGGACGGCTCGAACCCCATCGCCCGGTGGAACCCGACCGAGATCCGGTTGCCGGGCCAGGTGACGGCGCTGACCCGGCGAGCCCCGGCGGCCCTGGCGTCTTCGTAGAACCCCTCGTAGAGCGCCCGGCCGAGGCCCGATCCGCGATGGTTCGGACTGGTTCCGACCATGTGGATGTATGCCTCGGTCGGGCGGTCCGGGCTGATGAAGCCGACCAGGAACCCGACAAGCCGCCCGTCCGCGTCCTCGACCACCCACGAGGTCCCGGTGAAATGCTGGAACCACAGCCGCGGCAGGATGTCGTGGAGCCGGCGTCCGCCCCACCAGTCGTCGACCTGTCCGACGATCTCGGTGTGGTCGGCCTCCGTCGGGCGGCGGAAGCGGAGCTCGTCGCTCACCGCGCGGCCAGCCCGGCGACGACACCGGCCGCCGCGAACTCGACCAGGACGAGCGGACCGTAGACCTGGCCGAGATAGTCGAGCGGTCCGAGGACGCCGCCCTCGGTCCGGCCGTACTGCCACAGGCCGAGCTGGCCGAGGGCGACCGAACCGAGCGCCAGCGCGAGCGCGATGACGACGCGACGGCGCCCCGCCATGTGCTCGGCGGCCCCCCAGCGCAGCGCGATCCCGACGGCCCCGCCGGTGAACCCGGCCACGACGACGAGGGCCTCGGTCAGGGTCAGCACGCCTCCGAGGAGCACGATCGCCACCGCCCCGGCGATGGCCACGGCCGTGGCGACCGCCACTCCCCGGGCGACGGAGGCGCCCGGGTCCACGGTCGTGTCGGTCTGGGCGGCGGCGGCGGCCGCCTCGGCTTGGCGGTAACGGTCGGATGGCGGTCGGGCCAGACGCCGCTCGCCGGGACTCGACGCCGACGCGCTCACGTCGACGGGCGCCGTGTCGGACGGTCCAGGCTCATGAGGCAGGCCGGTCTGGTCGGTGGCGGTCACTCGGTCATCGTAGGCCTTCATCGGCATGGCGGCCGCCAACCGGCCACGTTAGACTCCAGCCATCGTGAGTCACCCGAGTCTCGGCCTGCCGCCCCCCGACCCGAACGCCGGGTACCCTGAGGCTGCCGCGCGCATCGGGGCCAACCAGGAGCGACTCGCGGCCCGAGGGCTGCGCATCGCGATGGATGCCGACCCGACCATCGAGACGCGTCACGACGCGACCGGCCTCCGCCACCTGCTGCGCGACGCTGAGCTCCTCGCTGCGCGGATCGCCCTTTGCGTCCAGCTCGACCAGCCGGACCTGGCGCGCGAGTACGCCGAGTGGACGGCGCCCCTCTACCGCCGCCGGCGGGTGCCGATGGACGACGTGGTCGGCTTGTGTGAGGGCCTTCGTGCCGCCTTCCCGAGCGTCCTCGCCCCGGGTGAGCTCGGTCCGGCCGGGGCCGCCCTCGATGAGGCCGTCAAGGTCTACCGCTGGCACCGTCGCCTCGCCGGCGACGCGCGGAAGCGCAACCCGCTCCTCCAGCTGCTCTACAAGGGCGGCTGAGCGATGACCATCAAGTGGGTCCAGCAGGACCCCCTCGTCATGAACGGAGAGCCGTTCTGCTACGGGTCGCGGCTGACCGTCCGCCAGTTGCTCGAGCTGCGCTCGAACGGCTACGACCTGACGAGGATCCTCAACGACCATCCCGAACTGCGCGTCCTCGGGATCGCCGCGGCCTACGTCTACGCCGCCGGCGCCAGGGAGCGCTACGCCGAGTTCTTCGAGCGGAACGGGTCGTTGCGGGGCCCCGGTTTCAGCCCCGCCGAGGCGGCTGGGTTGCCCGCCCAGTACTGCGTCCCGGGCATCGTCATCAAGGCGGGGAAGTCGGCCGCCTGAGGCGGCAGCACCACGCTCGGCATTCGGGAGAGGGGGCGCCGGGAGGGCCTCGTTCGAGCTGATGGTAGGCTCATGACACACACCGGAGACCCCGCATGACCGACAGCACGACCAAGACCCCCACCGACCTCCCCGCGCCGGCCACGGCGGCACCCGCCGACGCCGCGCCCGACGCCACCTTCGATCCGGCACGCCGGGCGACCGAGCTGGCGATCCTCGATGCGCTGCGCGCCGTCGTCGACCCCGAGATCGGGATGAACGTCGTCGAACTCGCGCTCATCAAGCAGATCCTTCTCGGCCCCGATTCGACCGAGGTCAAGATGATCCTGACAACCCCCTTCTGCCCGTACGCGGGCTCGATGATCGCGCAGGTCAAGGAGCAGACCGAGACGGTCGTCGATCACGACGTGAAAGTCACTTTGCTTGCTGAGCGCTGGGACCCGCGCGATGCCGGCCTGATGTGGTGAGCCCCGACTTCAAGGAAACCGAGGAACAACGATGACCCAGAACGAGATCCCCAACCCGTACAGCAACCCCACCGCGCCGGGCACGACGCCGGGCGTGGCGCCGAACGGGACGGCTGGTCGGATCACCGGCGCCTCGCCTTCGGCCCTCGGCGTCAAGCCGGATGCGCGCCTGGCCCAGGCGTTCCTGACCCAGGCCTTCGTCTGGATGTTCGCCGGGCTGCTGCTGACCGCCGCGGTCGCGTATGTCGTCCAATCGAACACGGCGCTACTGGCGTTTGCCAAGAACAGCTTCTTCTTCCTGTTCATCGCACAGCTGGCGATCGTCGTCGTGATCAGCGCCGCGATCCAGCGAATCAACGCCACGCTGGCGCTCGGTCTCTTCTTCGTCTACGCAGCCTCACTTGGGATCACCATCGGGGCGATCGTCGCCAGTTACACCGGCGGTTCGGTCGTGATCGCCTTCGTGAGCGCGGCATCGATGTTCGGCGCGGCGGCGATCTACGGCCACGTCACCAAGCGCTCGCTGGCGCGGTTGGGCGGGATCCTGTTCATGGGGCTCATCGGGATCTTTGTCGCGATGCTCCTGAACATCTTCATCCAGAGCTCCACGATCACCTGGGTCATCTCGCTCGTCGGCGTCGTTCTGTTCACGGCCCTGACCGCGTATGACGTGCAGCGCATCCAGTCAGGCGCCATCGCGGCTTATACCGGCTCGATGGAGAAGGCCGCCGTCATCGGCGCGCTCCATCTCTACCTGGACTTCATCAACCTCTTCCTGTTCATGCTTCGCCTCCTCGGCGGTCGCAACTAGCGGGTCAGGCGCCCGCCTCCCCCACCTGGAGTTCCTCGACCGAAGCGATCACCGAGTCGGCGAGTGGCGCCAGGTCCGCTCGCCCTCCGACGCCAGTCAGGACCCCGATGGTCAGACCGGCGCCGGCGGCCCGCGCCATCTGCAGGTCGGCGGCAGTGTCGCCAACCACCGCGGTCCGCGCTGGCGCGACCCCGAGCCTCGCGCACAGGTGGAGGACCATGTCCGGCGCGGGCTTGACGGTGATCCCGTCGTCGGCACAGACCGTCGCGTCGATGCGGCCGGCCACGCCCAGGGCGGCCAGCGTGCGTTCGGTCGGATCGCGGTCGTCGGTGGTGGCCACGGCGATCCGGCAGCCGCCGGCGCGCAGCCGGTCGAACAGCACGCCGAGGTCGGTCAGCGGTCGCGCCAGACATGGTCCTCCACCTGTGCGCGAGGCTCGGGGTCGCGCCAGCGCGGACCGCGGTGGTTGGCGACACTGCCGCCGACCTGCAGATGGCGCGGG
>JANMBS010000217.1:0-6024 GCA_031360525.1 Thermomicrobiales bacterium | reverse complement strand
GCCGATCATCTCGACCAGCCGGTAGCGGCCAGCGAGGACGCGCTCGGTCAGTACCACAGCGCCATTGGACCGTGCATGAGACTCCCCCCGTATGCGTCGCCTCCCTACGGGGCGTGACGGGCGAGTTACAGACGGCGCGCTTTGTCGATCTGCCCTCCCGAGAGGGACTGTCAGGGGACTGCAAGGGTTCGAGCCTGCCCGCGCACGGAGCCGTTGCCGGTGCCCGCGTACGGTCGCAGCGATACTCCCCGAAGCGCCCCAAAAGGAGCCCGACATGGACGCCATCGCACTTCTCAAAGCCGATCACGTCAAGGTCAAGAAGCTCCTCGCCGAGCTCGAGACAACGACCGAGCGCGGAATCAAGACCCGCTCCGAACTGTTCGCCACGATCAAGGGCGAGCTGACCGTCCACGAGATGATCGAGGAAGAGATCTTCTACCCCGAGCTCAAGGCGCACCCCAAGGGGCGCGACATCGTGCTCGAGGGCGTTGAGGAGCATCACGTCGTCGACGTCCTGATGAGTGAGCTCGAGGGCATGGACGTCTCCGACGAGCGCTGGGGCGCCAAGGCCAGCGTGATGAAGGAGAACATCGAGCACCACATCGAGGAAGAAGAAGGCGAGATGTTCACCAAGGCGCGCCAGGTCTTCGATCGCGAAGAACTCAACGACCTTGGCGACAGGATGGCGAAGCGCAAGCTGGCCGCCCAGAGGGAGTTGAACATCCCCGTCACGGCTCACTAGTCTCCGCTGCGCGCTGCCGACGTTCGCCGGGTGGCGGACGTCGGGGGTCGTGTGTACCCTCAACGCATGTGCCGAAGCATCAAGACCCTGCGTCGCGCCGACGAGGCGGCGACGACGGGCGAACTGGAGGCCGCCGCCCGCCAGTACGTCCGCAAGATCAGCGGCTATCGCACGCCGTCCGCCCGCAATGCCGAGGCGTTCGACGGCGCCATCGCGGAGATCGCGGCCGCAACGAATCGGTTGCTCGGGACCCTCGGCGTGGAGGTCGAGGAGGGGCCCGATCGCTGGGTCCCGAGTGGCGCCCGGCGATCCGGGCCACCGACCGCACGCCCGATGCATGACCGGCGCGAGGGCGTCGGCGTCTGACCCGGCTGCCCGTTACGCTGCGGGCATGCATCCGCTCAGCGAACGGACCACCACCTCGGTCGTACCGAACGCCGCCCTGGCAGAGCCGGCCGTTCCCTGGTGGGTCCGTCTCGGCCTCGATATCGACCACTCCGGCCGGCTGCGGATCGTCGGCGTGGATGCCGAGTCGCTCGCCCGCGAGCACGGCACGCCGCTGTTCGTCTACGACCGGGCGCGGTTTGCCGAGAATGCCCGACGACTCCGGGACGCACTGGCCGGGACCGGTCTGCCGTTCCGTGTCCGGTTCGCCCTCAAGGCGAATCCGCTCCCTGAGATCCTCGAGGTCTTCCGCGGACTCGGCGCGCCCGGGACGCCGGAGAGTGTCGGGATCGATGCCTGTTCGCCGGGCGAGGTGGAGCGCGCGATCGAATGCGGCTGGCGCCCGGACGAGATCAGCTACACGGGCACCAACGTCTCCGAGCGCGACCTTGACGTGCTCCTTGCACACGGCATCCACCTCAACCTCGACGCGATCAGCCAGGTCGAGCGCTACGGCAGGCGCGCCCCGGGGACGGCCATCGGGATCCGGATCGACCCGGGCGCCGGCGCGGGCTACAACGAGCACCTCGAATACGCCGGCGATCGGCCGACCAAGTTCGGGATCGGCCTGGAGCGGCTCGACGACGCCATGGCGGCCGCCGAGCGGCACAGGCTGCGCGTGGACACGGTCCATTTCCATGCGGGATCGGGTTGGCTCGCGGATGGCCTCGGCTCATTCGAACGTGCACTCGACCCCGCGGTCGAAGCCGTCGAACGGCTGCGTGCCGCCGGCCACCCGGTCACAGAGGTCAATGTCGGAGGAGGGCTCGGCGCTCCGGCGCGACAGGAGGAGCAAGCGGTCGATCTCGATGCCTACGCCGCGGTCCTGGCGCGGCACCTCGGACCGCTCGGCGTGACGATCGCCTGCGAGCCTGGCGATCAGCTCAGCAAGGACGCCGCGATCCTGCTCGGAGAGGTCGTGACGATCGAGCGTCGGCGCGGCGTCACCTTCGTCGGCCTCGACATCGGCTGGAACGTGAACTGCTCGTACTTCATCTATCGATTCGCGCAGGAACTCGTCGTCTGTCGCGCGGCCGCTGCCGAGCGGAGCGAGACCGTCACGGTGGCCGGTCACATCAACGAGGCTGGCGACGTCTTCGCCGAGGACTACCCGATGCCTCCGGTCCGGGAGGGCGACATCGTCGCGCTGCTCAACGCCGGCGGCTACCTCCAGGCGATGAGCTCGACCCATTGCCTCCGACCGATGGGAGACGCGGTCTTCCTCGATCGCTGACGCGGGGGCCTTCAATCCGCGGATGTATCGAGTCGGCCCCAAGCGATCAACCGTTCGAATGTGACCCGGATGAGCGGGCGCTTCTCTAGCCGGTGCGTGTCGTATTGGGGGTACTTCGCGCGAAGAGCGGTGACGGCCGAGGCGTGCTCCGCGACCTCGGCGTCGAGCATTGCACCTTGTCCTTCGACCCGGAGCCATGCCAGTCGCCTCCAATCTTCGTCCCAGTGGTCGACGAGGACGGTGACCCGCGGGTCCGCATCGATGTCGCGGACACGCGCGAGGGCGAAGGGGTCGTCGGTCCGCTTCGGCTTGTCGTCGATCGGCGTGTAAAGGATCGGCGGATCGCCCTCCAAGACGAAGCAGATCGGGACGAGGCGCGGGTGGCCGTCTGGCGCGATGGTGGCCAGGGCCGCACGCCGGGCGGATCCCAGAAAGCTGCGCTGGTCCCTGGACAGGAGAGGTTCCGACGGCATCGCCACCTATGATGAGCCGATGAGCGAGACGACATGTCCGACCTGACCGGCGGCCCGATCCCGCCCGCCCGGCACGTCACAAGCCGGCGGATCGTGGCGGTCCGCGGCGAGTCGCTGGAGGTCCGCGACGACCGGGTCGTCGGTGAGGCGCCGCTCGAGATCCGTGCGGCCGGGCCGCGCCAGGAGCCGGTCGCGGTCGCCGTGACGATGCGGACGCCCGGCAACGAGGCGGAGCTGGCGGTCGGTTTCCTGCGGACGGAGGGCCTGCTCGACGGCCAGGAGGTGCTCGGCACGAGCGGCGGGGATCCCGGCGCGCTCAGCCAGCCCGACGACACGATCGTGGTCCGCCTGTCGCAGATGTTCGATGAATCGAAGGTGGCGGAGCGCCATTTCGTGGCCACCGCGTCCTGCGGGATCTGCGGCAAGGCCTCGATCGACGAGGTCGCGCTTCGTGCCGCGCCGTTGCCGGAGGGCCCGGTCGTCCCGCGATCGGTGATCCTGGCTCTGCCGGACCTGCTCCGCGCCGCGCAGCGCGCGTTCGACGAGACCGGTGGCCTTCATGCCGCCGGCCTGTTCACGCCCAAGGGCGAGCTCCTCGCGCTGCGCGAGGACGTCGGTCGTCACAACGCCATCGACAAACTGGTCGGCTCGCAGGTCCTCGCCGGTGCGATGCCGCTCCACGAGCGCATCCTGATGGTCTCGGGGCGAGTCAGCTTCGAGATCGTCCAAAAGGCGGCCGTCGCCGGGATCCCGATCGTGTGCGCGGTCTCGGCGCCGTCCGACCTCGCCATCGAGACCGCCGAGCGCCTGGGTGCCACCCTCGTCGGCTTCCTGCGGGGTGACGGCTTCAACGTCTATGCGCACGACGCCCGGATCGACCTGCGCGATCTCAGCGGCCTCGGCTGAGTGGCCTCGGCTGAGTGGCCTCGGCTGCGTGGCCTCGGCTACGTGGCCGCTCGTGCCTGTTAGACCCCATCCGAGGGTCGAACGGTATCTGCGAGGCCCCAGAGCCACTGGATGGTGCATGACAGGCCCCCGTGGGGATCAAAGGCGAACCGTTCGAAGCCACGGCACACCAGTGGGGACTGGCAAGCACGGGCGCCTCCCCGGGAGTGACCGCGCCCGAATAACCAATGGGTAAGCGCGACCAGGTTCACTGTCGTCATGCCACCACCGGAGCGAAGGGTCGGACTCGACCGGACCCACAAACGATCGTTTCGCGCGACGAGGCAGCGCTTGGGCCGCGATCTGTTCCAGATCAGGACCGACGCGGCGGCGACGCATGGACAGGTCGCGCGGCTGGCGGGCATCGACCGCTCCTACTACTCGAGGATCGAATCCGGCATTGCAAATCCGAGCATCGAGACGCTGACAGCCATCTCCGTTGCGCTCGGGGCCGACGTGTCGATCAGGTTTTACCCAGGCACGGGACCACGACTGACGGACCGACACCAGGCACGAATGATCGAAACCCTTCTTCGAACGCTGTCCACAAGCTGGCAGCCGCACCTCGAGGTTCCCGTCTCACGTCCGGTCCGCGGTGTCATCGATCTCGTCCTCGAGCGCCGGGCCGACGGCTTCCTGGTCGCGGCCGAGGCCTATTCGGAGTTGCGCCGACTCGAACAGCAGATCCGCTGGTCGGCTGAGAAGGCGTCGGCCCTCGGCTCCTCGGCTCTCGTCGGACCTGGGCCGCAGCCGGACGTCTCGACCCTGCTCATCTTGCGGTCGACGACATCGACGCGAGGGCTGGCGCGTCAGTTCGAATCCACGCTCAAAGCCAGCTATCCAGCGCGAACGACAGCAGTCGTCGACGCCCTTCGAGCGGGATCTCCATGGCCCGGGCCAGGCATCATCTGGATCAGGATCGAGGGAGAACGGGTCGAACTCCTGGACGGACCACCGCGCGGTGTTTTGGTAGGTCGGTAGAGCTCGACGTCTGGTGCTTGACAGTCCCCACCCATGCGTCGAGGGTCGTCAAGCCGTCGCGTTCGAGGCGGACCCGGTGTCTGCCACGCACAGCCGGGGCTCGAAGACCGCCAGGTCGGGTGCCAACGCGATGTTCGGCGCGTCAGTGGGGACTCTCAGGCGCCGGCGCCCGGGATCGGGACGGGCGCCCGGGACTCTCAGGGACGGGCGCCCGGGTCAGGGACCGGCGCCGGAGTCAGACGGAGTCAAGGACGGGGAGGCCGGTTGTTGACGAACTCGAAGCCGAAGCGACCTTTGATGCAGAGGTGGCCGTCGGTGACCGACGAGTCGCTCGGCGAGGTCACCTTGACGATGCGGTCGTCCTGGGCGTGGAGATCGACGACGCAGCCGACGCCGCAGTAGGGGCAAACCGTCTCGGTCACGGTCTGGGCGGACTCGTCCCAGGTGCCGGCTTCGCGCATGTCGAACTCGGACTTGAACATCAGCGCACCTGTCGGGCAGACACCGATGCAGTTTCCGCAGTAGACACACGCCGACTCGGGAAGGGGCACGGCCTGCTCGGTCGAGATGCGGGCGTCGAAGCCGCGCCCCGCGACCGCGATCGCAAACGTGTTCTGGGCCTCTACGCCGCAAGCGTCGACGCACTTGTAGCAGAGGATGCACTTCGAGTAGTCCCGGACGTACAGGTTGTTGTCGACCTTGACCGGCTGGGCGACGGTCGCGGCCGTGGCGTCGCCGGCGGCCGCGTGGTGGTGGCCTGCCTCGAGAGAGTCGCGTTCTCCGGCCGGGGCGGGGGCGGCGGGCGGCCCATATCGCGACGCGTCCGCGCCGTAGCGCTCGGCGTAGGCGGCCATCGAGCCATCCGGAGCGATCGGTCCCGCCAGCGACAGGTCCACCGAGGAACCAAGGAACTCGAGGACCATCTTGCGCGATAGGCGAACCCGTTCCGTGTCGGTCTGGACGTCCATCCCCGCTTCGACCCGACGCGAGCAGGCCGGGACCAGGACGCGCGAGCCCGTGACCTCGACGACGCACACCCGGCAGACGTTGACCGGCGTCAGGTTCTCGGCGTAGCACAGCGTCGGGGTGTCGATCCCCTGGGTCCGGCAGGCGCCCAGGATGGTCGTCCCGGCAGGGACCGTGACCTCGATCCCGTCGATCGTCAGCGAGATGGCCGGTGGCGCCTCGACCACGGGTGCGGCCGG
>JANMBS010000180.1:0-2754 GCA_031360525.1 Thermomicrobiales bacterium | reverse complement strand
GAACCGACGTGTCCCCCCATCGACGCCGGAGGCGGGGTCACGGAACGCGGTGACCGCCACGGTCTGGCGGGGGGTCACGTTGCCGGCGAGACCCGTCACCGTGTACACCTCACGTCCGGTCAGGCCGAGTGACAGGGCGCTTTCGCCCGGCTTGAACTGGAGGGGCAGGACGCCCATGCCGACCAGGTTGGACCGGTGGATGCGCTCGAAGCTCTCGGCCACGGCGAACCGGACGCCGAGGAGGGCCGGCCCCTTCGCCGCCCAATCCCGCGACGAACCGGACCCGTATTCGCGGCCGGCGATGACCGCAAGCGGCACGCCCTCGTCGGCATAGCGCATCGCGACGTCGTAGATGAACCCTTCTTCGTCGTCCGGCAGATGAACCGTGTAGGGGCCCTCCTTCCCCTCGACCAGCCGGTTGCGCAACCGGATGTTGGCGAACGTGCCGCGCATCATCACCTCGTGGTGACCGCGCCGCGCGCCATACGAATTGAACTCGAGCGGGCCGACGCCGTGGGCCTGGAGCCACTGACCGGCGGGCGAGTCGGCAGCGATCGAGCCGGCCGGCGAGATGTGGTCGGTCGTCACCGAATCGCCAAGCACCGCCAGCACCCGTGCGCCCTCGATGTCGCCGACCGGACGAGGCGTCAGGGTCAGACCCTCGAAGAACGGCGGCTTGGCGATGTAGGTCGAGCCATCGGCCCAGGCGTAGCGGTCGCCCGACGGGATCGGCAGCAGTCGCCAGGCGTCGTCGCCGTCGAAGACCGTGGCGTAGGTCCGTCTGAAGAGCTCGGGGTCGATGGCGTGCGCGATGACCGTGCGGATCTCGTCGGGCTCCGGCCAGATGTCGGCGAGGAAGACCGGGCGGCCATCCGACCCGGTCCCGTGGGGCTCTGTGGTGAGGTCGATGTCGACCCGGCCGGCCAGCGCGAAGGCGACGACCAGGGGAGGGGAGGCCAGGTAGCTGGCCCTGGCCAGAGGATGGATGCGGCCCTCGAAGTTGCGGTTCCCCGACAGGACCGCCGCGACCACCAGGTCGTTGTCTTCGACCGCGTGGGCCACCGACTCGTGGAGTGGCCCGGAATTGCCGATGCAGGTCGTGCAGCCGTAGCCGGCCAGCGCGAACCCGAGCGTCTCGAGCGGCGCCATCAGCCCTGCCGCCTCGAGGTAGCCGGTCACCGCACGCGACCCCGGCGCCAGCGAGGTCTTCACCGTCGGCTCGACACGCAGGCCGCGGGCCACCGCGTTGCGGGCCAGCAGCCCCGCCCCGACCATCACCGTCGGGTTGGAGGTGTTGGTGCATGAGGTGATGGCCGCGATGGCGACCGACCCGGTGCGCACCATCGAGCGCCGGCCGTCGACCTCCACCTCGACCGGGCGATAGGCGCGCACGTCGACCGGTGCCGCAGCCGGGTCGACCGGATCGGCCGGCGGTGCGATGTCCTCGACCTGGTCGCCCGACGCGAACGACGGCGGGTCCGAGGCCGGGAACGACGCTGCCGAGGCGTCCTCGACGACCCCGTTGCCCGGCACCGGCTCTTCCTTCCCGAGGTCGGTCAGATTGCCTTCCAGCCCGTTCGGGAAGTTCGAGCGGAAGTTCTCGCGCAGCGTCTCGAGCGGGACACGATCCTGTGGCCGGCGGGGGCCCGCGACGGACGGCGCGACGTCCGCCAGGTCGAGTTCTAGGAGCTCGTCGAAGACAGGGCCCGGCCCGGGCTCGCGCCAGAGGCCCTGGGCCCTGGCGTATCGCTCGACAAGGTCGACCCGCTCCGGCGAGCGGCCGGTCAGGCGCAGGTAGGTGAGCGTCTCGTCGTCGATCGGGAACAAGGTCGCGGTCGCCCCGAACTCGGGGCTCATGTTGCTGATCGTGGTCCGATCGGCAAGCGCCAGGGTCGCGAGGCCGTCACCAGCAAATTCCACGAACGCCCCGACGACCCCGTGCGCACGGAGCATCTCGGTCACGACCAGGACGAGGTCGGTGGCGGTCGATCCGCGCGGCAGCGCACCGTGCAGGCGGACCCCGACGACGTGCGGCATCGGCTGGTAGAGCGGCTGGCCGAGGAGGACCGCCTCGGCCTCGATGCCACCGACGCCGTAACCGAGGACGCCCAGCCCGTTGACCATCGTCGTGTGTGAATCGGTCCCGACGAGCGTGTCCGGGAAGGCGATCCGCCGGCCGTCGCCCTCATCTCGGTCGGTGACGACGGTGGCCAGGAACTCGAGGTTGACCTGGTGGACGATGCCGGTCCCGGGCGGCACGACCCGCAGGTCGCGGAATGCCGTCTGGGCCCAACGCAGGAGCTGGTAACGCTCACCGTTCCGCTCGTATTCGCGCTCGACGTTGAACGCGAACGCGGCCGGCGTCCCGAACTGGTCGACCTGGACCGAGTGATCGATGACCAGGTCGGCCGGCACCAGCGGGTTGACCCGGGCCGGGTCGCCGCCGAGCTCGGCCATCGCGTCGCGCATGACGGCCAGGTCGACCACCGCCGGCACGCCGGTGAAATCCTGCAGGACGACCCGGGCCGGCATGAACGGCACGTCCGCCTCAGCCATCACGCCCGCTCGCCAGGCGCTGAGGCGCTCGACGTCGTCGCCGCTGACGATCCCGCCGCCGGCATGGCGGAGGACATTCTCGAGCAGGATCTTGACCGTCACCGGCGCCGCCGCCAGGTCGATCCGGTTCTCCAGGGCCTGCAGCCGGAAGAAGTCCGGCAGGCCGGGGCCGAGCGATGTCCGGGCACCGAAGGGATC
>JANMBS010000174.1:0-4941 GCA_031360525.1 Thermomicrobiales bacterium | reverse complement strand
GCGTCTCGACGTATCGCGTAGGATTGTCGACAATCTACCCGTCGCGCGCCGCGACCGTCAACGGCGGCGATGGGTTGGACCGACCCGCACTCGACGGAACGACCCGAAGAGCAGGGGCCACCGTGGTCACCGAGCATGCTGGGGACGCCTTGGATTCGTCAGTCACCGCTGCCCCGCACCCGCGACGTCGGATGGCCATCATCCTGGTGGCCATCGCCGTCGTTGCCTCTGTCGCGTTGGTCGGCACGGCTGGTTGGCTGGTGACGCGGCCGTCGAATGCCGCCGCGGCACTGTGTGGCAATGTCGCGGCGCTCCGGGGCCTCACGTATCGCGGCGCCTACGGCACGACGCCGTTCGCCACGGATCCGATGTCCGCGATGATGCTCCGCAACATGGGCAACGGTGCTGCCGTCGCCGACGTCTTCGGCGACGGCGACCTGGACGTCCTCCTGCTCGGCCAGATCGGCCACCCGAACCGCCTGTTCCGCAACCAGCTGGCGACGACCGGGGTGCCCGACTTCGTCGATGTCACCGGGGCGGCCGGCCTGGGCAACAAGGGCGGCAGCCGAGCCGCGGCCTTCGCCGATCTGGACGGTGACGGGGCGCCTGACCTCGTCGTCATGAACGACTGGGATGGCGCGAAGGCGGGCAGCCCCTCGAAGCTCTATCGCAACGAGGGCGATGGCACCTTCGCGGACGTGACGCCAGACTCGGGCTTCGCTCCGGTCGGCTACCTCGTCGGCGGACTGGCCATGGCCGACTACAACCGGGACGGGCGACTCGATCTCTTCGTCACCTACTGGACGATGGAATTGGGTGGTGACCCGGCGCGCGATGCGATGGCGATCAAGGGTCGCTTCCCCGGCCAGAACCGGCTGTACGAGAACCTGGGCGGGATGCGCTTCCGTGACGTGACCGGCGAGGTCGGCCTCGGCCAGACCACCGCCGATAGTTTCACGACGGTCTTCGCCGACTTCACGGGCGATGGCTGGCCGGACCTCTACGTGGCCCTCGACCATCGCGCCGACCAGTTCTTCGTCAACCTCGGCGGCATGTTCCGGCTCGCCTCGGCCGAGCACGGCGTCGGCCACATCGGCAACGACATGGGCGTGGCCGTGACCGACCTCGAGAGTGACGGCACGCTGGACCTCTACTCCACGAATATCAGCGACCCCAACGACCAGTTCGGGACGGGGTCCGGGAACACCCTGCTGGTCGGTCGTCGCGGGACGGACGGCACCGTGACCTATGCCGACGAGGCCGAGGCTGTCGGTGTCGACGACACCGGCTGGGGATGGGGCGCGGCCTTCACCGACCTCGATCTCGACGGGCGTCTCGACCTGTACGTCGTGCAGGGAATGCAGGAATTCATCGCCCAGCAAAGCCCCGAGCTGCGGAACCAGAAGGCGCGCGTGTTCCTTGGCACCGACGCCGGCGGTTTCGCGCCGGCGACGGACGACGGCTGCGACCTGCCGGGGGACCAGCGCACGGTCATCCCGCTCGACTACGACCGGGACGGGGCGCCCGACCTGCTGATCACCCAGATGGCCTATTCGACGGTCCTGCTCGAGAACGGATCGACCGGGGTGCACTGGCTGACCGTCGACCTCAGCCAGGCGGGTGCCCAGGCAGCCGGTGCCCGGGTCACCGTCGCCGCCGCCGGGACCCGCACGACGCAGGTCGCGCTGTACGGCGGCAGCTACCTCGCCGGCATGCCGATGGAACTCTATTTCGGCCTGGGCGGCGCAACGTCGGCCGATGAGGTCTCGGTGACGTGGGCCGACGGGACGGTCTCGAACCTCGGCGCGATGCCCGGCGACCGGCTCATCCATGTCACGCCGGCGGGCGTCCGGTGACGGCGGCCATCGCACGGCGCGCCAGGTTCGGGCCGGTCATGCTCGTCGCGATCGCGATCGCACTCGTGGCGACCAGCGTCCTGGTCCAAACGGCACGGGCGGAGGCACCGGCGCGCTGGGATCCGATCCTGGCGCGCAGCCCCGATGCGTTCCGGGTGGCTCCTCGAGTGGAGATCGGTTCCGCCGAGGACCGGGCGCAGCTCGACGAGATCGTCGCCCACCAGGCGCGACCGCCCGTCACGACAGAGCGGATCGCCTACTGGACGGCCGGCCCGAGTCCGGCTCGATGGAATGAGATCCTGCTCGCGACCGTCCGCAAGGCGAAGACCAATCCGATCCGGGTCTCGCGCGTCCTGGCGTTGCTCAATGCGGCGATGTACGACGCGATCATCGCGGCCTGTGACGCCAAGATCGCCTACCGACGATCGAGCCCGGCCGACCGCGACTCACGGATCAAGAAGCTGGCACCGCCAGACGAGCTGTCCAGCCACGCATCGGCGGACGCCGCGGTCGCCGCGGCGGCGGTGGCTATCCTTGGCGCCATCTACCCCGACCACGCGGACGACTACGCTCGCCTCGCCGACGAGGTCACCGAGGTCCGACTCACGACAGGCACCCAGACCCGCTCGGATATCGACGCCGGGAGCGAGATCGGACGGCAGATCGGCACGCTGGCCGTCGAGCGCGCGACCAGCGACGGTGCGGACGCGGTCTGGGTCGGGACGATCCCTACCGGCGACGGGCTGTGGGTCCCGGCCACGCCGTTCAAGAACGACCAGCCCACCGAGCCGATGGCCGGGACATGGCGAACCTGGCTGATCCCGTCGGGCTCGTCGCTTCGGCCCGGCCCGCCGCCGGCCTACGGCTCACCGGCCTGGCAGGCCGAGGCGGACACGGTGGTGCGGGTGAACGACGGGCTGACGGACGACCAGACGCGGATCGCCCGGTTCTGGGCGGACGGCGCGGGGACCGATACGCCGCCCGGCCACTGGATGCGGATCGCCATCGAGCTGACCAGGCGTGACCACCTCGGGATGGCGGCGACGGCACGCATCCTCGCTCATCTCGCGATGGCGCAGGCGGATGCATTCATCGCCTGCTGGGACGCCAAGTACACCTACTGGTCCGGGCGACCGATCGGCCTGATCCCGGGCTTCGCCTCGACGATCATCACCCCGAATTTCCCCTCGTACATCTCCGGTCACTCGTCGGTGTCCGGGGCGAGTTCTGCCGTGCTGGGTGCGTTCTTCCCGGCCGACGCCGAGTCACTCGGGAAGCAGGCCGAGGAAGCCGCCGTATCACGCCTGTACGGCGGCATCCACTGGCCGAGTGATAACAACGTGGGCCTCGACGTCGGGCGGCAGATCGGCGCCATCGCCGTCGAACGCGCCGGCCACGACGGAGCCCTTCAGTGAGCCGGCGACCTGCCACCAACACGGATCGGGCGTGCCCGGCTGGCTGGATCCATCCGCATGTCGGCGGTATCTTGACAGCAGATTGTAGACAATGCCAGCATGGCCGCCCGGGAGGTCAGGTGTTGGAGGAGGACCGCGGCGAATGGCCGTAGCGAGTGCAGCGCTGAGTCGCGGCGCGGGCCGGGTCTCGCGCCGTCTCGATCGCCTGAGTGAGCACCAGTTCGCCCTGCTCGTGTCGATCCCGGGCCTGATCCTGGTCGCCTTGATCGTCCTTCCGCCGACCCTCGCCGTGTTCGGCATGAGCTTGTTCCGGATCGAGCTGGGCAAGGACGATCTGGTCCCGTTCATCGGGCTTCGCAATTACCTGGTCCGGTTGCCGGCGGACACCGAGGTCGTGGCGGCGATCCCGCGAACCCTGTTCTTCGCCGCGATGTCGACCGCCATCACGCTGCCCCTCGCACTCGTCACGGCGCTCGTCCTGAACCGCGGCTTCCGCGGCGTGTCGATCTTCTTCATGGCCCTCCTACTCCCCTGGGCGGTCGCGTCGATCGTGGCCGGCATCTTCTGGCGGGCCATCTTCGACACCAACCACGGGATCGTGAACGGCGTGCTCGTCGGGCTTGGCATCTTCACCGAACCGTTCAACTGGCTGGCCAGCACGGCGCAGACGGTCGGGATCGCATTGGTCGCCCAGTCGTGGCGCTCCGTGCCCCTTCTCGCAGTCCTGCTGCTGGCCGCCCTGAAGACCATCCCCCCGGCCCTCTACCGCGCTGCCAAGATGGATGGTGCGACGTCATGGGAGAGCTTCCGCTACATCACCCTCCCATCGATCAAGAACACCCTGATCGTCGTCGGTGTCCTCCAGGTCATCATCGGGCTCCAGGTCTTCGACCTGCTGTACAGCCTGACCAGCGGTGGACCGGGTCGTGACACCTACGTCCTGATCATGGCGATCTACGACATCACGTTCGGACAGATCAGCCTCGGCTATGGCGCTGCGATCACCGTCATCCTGTTCCTGATCATCGTCGCCGCGAGTTTCCTGATCCTGATCGTGCGGGTCCGGCGGCGTGCGCCGGTCGCCATCATGGACGACGAGGCCGACGATGCCGCCGCCACCGGGCGCACATCGCTCCGGCTCGGCTCGCGGGAAGCGATGGCGATCCGGCCAAGCTCGCTGGATGCGCCCGAGGAAGGTCGGCGGAGTCGGATCAGGCTGCCGCGGACCGTGACCCGGATCGGCTTTGCGATCGGGGTGATCACCCTCTTCCTCTTCTATGTCGCCCCGATCGCGTGGATGATCATCGCCAGCCTGCAACCGACCCAGGCCCTCGCGTCGCTGCCGCCCAACCTGACTCTGAATCTCTGGCTCGACGGCTACCAGACCATCGCCAGCGATCCACGCTGGCTCGGATCGCTGGCGGTGAGCCTCCAGGTCGCGCTGCTGACCGCGTTCTTCGTCATCGTCCTCAGCGCTCCGCCGGCCTATGCCCTCGCCCGCTACGACATCCGCGGCAAGGGGACGGTCCTGGCCTTGCTCATCCTCGTCCAGATGGTGCCGGCCATCGTCATGGCCATCCCGGTCCTGCGCGTCTTCCAGATCGTCGGCCTGACGGACACGGTGGCCTCGCTGGTCATCGTCAACGTCGCCTTCTGGCTGCCACTGATCA
>JANMBS010000140.1:0-6105 GCA_031360525.1 Thermomicrobiales bacterium | reverse complement strand
CCTGGATCCGAATGAGCCCCGCTGGTGCTTCGAGCGTCAGTTCAGTCAGCGGCTCGGTCATCGGCAGGACGCCTGTTTCGAGGAGAGCCGTCACGACGCACATCGTGTTGGTGCCCGACATGCCCGGGTACTCGACCTGCTCCATGATCACGTAACCCGCGGCAGCCTCCGGGTTCGACGACGGCAGCACGAGATTGCAGTTCGCGGCGGGGTAGCCGCGAGGTTCGCGCAGCATCCGCAGCCGGATGTCGTCGCGGTTCGCCTGGAGCCACGTCATCGTCTCGAACATCGTGCCGTCGGGGATGCCGTCGATCCCGCCGAGGATCACCCGTCCGGGTTCGCCGGCGGCGTGGAGGTCGATGGCACGGATCGGCCGGCCGAGACGCGGCGGGGTGGTCACGGGCTGCACCGGCCGGCTCCCTCGCGCCTAGCGGCCGCGCTGCGCGTCGGCCATCTCGCGGGCGATGTCGCGCCGCGATTCGCGGTCGGCGATGTCGCGGCGCCGGTCGTGGAGCTGCTTGCCGCGGGCGAGACCCAGCTCGAGCTTCGCGCGGCCCTTGCCCGTCAGGTAGAGGCGGAGCGGCACGATCGTCAGCCCCTTCGATTTCGTCTTGCCGAGGAGCTCGTCGATCTCGCCCCGATGGAGCAGCAGCTTCCGCGTGCGCTTCGGCTCGTGGTTGTAGCGGTTGGCCTGCTCGAAGGGCGCGATGTGGGCACCGATGAGCCACGCCTCGTCACGCTCGATGCGCGCATACGCATCGGCGAGGTTGACCTTGCCGGCTCGGATCGACTTGATTTCCGTTCCGGTCAGGACGATGCCCGCCTCGAACGTCTCGTCGATGGTGAAGTCGTGGCGGGCTCTTCGATTGAGTGCGACGGTCGTTTCGTCGCCCATGGGAGGGCTCCTCTGAACGGATCGGGGGTGTTCGAGACGCACGAACGCCGGCCCTATGCGGGCCGGCGTCCGAGTGCTTAGCCACCCACAGGGTGTCCGACTAGACGGCCATCTCCTGCGAGGTGGTGCAGCTAGTACTGTCTATCACTGCACATCACCTCCTTTCGTTCTCGGAAACCGTACTCGATGCGTCCACCGAGTGCAAGACCGCCACGTCGCGTGCCGGGCCCCTGCGGCTCCCTCGTCAGGCGGCCGCCGGCAGGTCGACGAGGCCCGCTGGACCCGCCAGCACCTCGAGGGCCCTGTCGAGGGTCGGATCGCTTCCGGCCGGGACCCGATCGGGGAGGGCGACCACGACATCGGGCGTCAGGCCGACGTCGTGGATCCAGCGCTTGTCCGGGGTCAGCCAGCGGGCGATGGTCAGCTTGAACGCGCCGTCCTCGCCGGTCAGTTCCTGCCACTGCTGGACGGTCCCCTTGCCGAACGACTGCTGGCCGATCAGCTGCGCCCGACCCGTGTCCTGCAATGCTCCCGCGACGATCTCGCTCGCCGACGCGCTGCCGCCGTCGATGAGGACCACGACCCGCACGTTGGGGGAGGTGGCGACGCCATCGCCGAGCGCCTCGGTCGCGACCTGCTGGCCTTGCGCGTCCTGTTCCCAGAAGACGGGCCCCGAGGCGATGAATTGGCTGGCGATCTTGCGTGCGGCCGTGAGGTAGCCGCCCGGGTCGCCGCGGAGGTCGAGGATCAGCTTCGTCCGGCCGGCCGCGAGATGCGCCTTGAGCGCCTCGACGACCTCATCCGCCGCGACGTCCGAGAAGCCCGACAGCCCGATGTAGCCGACCGTCCCGCCGGCCAGCGCCTTGCTCTCGGACTCCTTGGCCTGGACGACGTCGCGCGTGATCGCCAGCTGGACCGGCGAGCCAACGGCGCGCCGGACGGTGAGGATGACGACCGATCCCTTCGGGCCGCGGATCCTGTCGCGGGCGGCGTCGACCGCGAGGCCATCGACGGTCGCACCGTCGACCGAGATCACGATGTCGCCCGTCTTGACGCCCGCCCTCTCGGCCGGCGATCCCTCGAGCGGCTGGGTGACGACGAGGTGACAGGCTGTGCCGAGCGGCGTGCACCCTTGGCTGCCGTCGGGGGCCTGGCTCGCGATCTCGGCCCCGATCCCCTCGAACTGGCCGCTGATCCCAAGCAGGCTCCGGCGGTATTCCTCGGACGTGAGGTAGGCCGAGTAGGGGTCGCCGAGCGCCTGGATCATCCCCCGGATAGCGCCCTGGACGACGAGTGTCCGATCGACCTTGCCGCCGGCATAGCGGTCGCTGATCGCGTGGTATGTGTCCCAGAACGGCTGGAACGCCTCGCTCTCGGATGTCGGCGTGCCGGGCTCCGCGCTGGCCTGGCGGCCCATCGAGTAACCCGACAGGAAGAGGGCCGAGCCGGCCAGGAGTGCGACGAGCGCGATCGAGATGACGAGGAACGGGATGCGTCGCGGCTCCGGAGCGCGTTCCAAGACGGCGGCGTCGAGGCCGCGGGACGGATCGGTGGGGACGGGTGCGGGTTCGGCTTCGCCTGGGACCATCGATCAGCGGATCAGGTAGGTCCGCACCGAGAGCCACGATCCGAGGATCCCGAGACCGACCCCGGCGCCCATCACGAGCGTCACGAGGTCGCGTGTCAGCGACCCGAACTGGAGCGGGAGGACCCGGAAGAAGTCGGCCATGAACGCGCTCAGCGGGTCGGCCACGGCGAGCAGGATGCCAAGCGTCAGCAGCGAGCCGAGCAGCCCCACGAACGCGCCCTCGAACACGAACGGCCAGCGGATGAACGCGTCGGAGGCGCCGACCAGGCGCATGACCTCGATCTCGCTCTCACGGTCCTTCACGGCCAGACGGATCGTATTGATGACGATGAACAGGGCGATCACCCCGACGATCACGAGGACGACCGTCCCGGCCGTGCGCAGGATGCTGGTCACGGTCAGGACCCGCTCGACGAGGTCCTCGATGTTGATGACGTTGCGGACGCTCGCGTCGCCGCGCAGCGCGTCGCCGACGACGCGGACCTGCGATGGGTCGACCATCTTGACCTCGAGGCTTGCGTAGAGCGGGTTGTTGTCGAGGTAGCGGGTCAGGTCCTGGCGACCCTGGGCCGCCATCGAGTCGCGAAAGCGGACGAGGGCCTCGGCGCGGCTGACATACGCGACCGAGGCGACCTCGGGCATCGTTTTGAGTTTCGCCTGGAGATCCGCGACCTGCGTGTCCGTGGCGTTGGTCTGGAGGTAGGCGACGACCTCGACCTTCTGCTCGGTGAACTGGAGGCCCGCCAGGAGCCCGGTCTGGATGATCCAGAAACCGGCCAGCAGGAGGAGCATCAGGACCATCGTCGCCGTCGCGGCCAGGCTCATCACGGCATTCCGCCAGAAGCCCTGCCACGCGCGGGTCATGCTGAACAGGACGAACGAGATCAAGCGCTAGTCCTCGCGGTGGTAGGCGCCACCGAGCTCGTCGCGGATGATGCGACCCTCCTCGAGCGCGACGACGCGCTTGCGCAGGGCGGTGACGACCTCGGCGTTGTGAGTCGCCATCATGACGGTCACGCCCAGCTCGTTGATCCGCAACAGAAGCTGGAGGATCTCCCAGCTGATGAGAGGGTCGAGGTTGCCGGTCGGTTCGTCGGCGATGATCAGGCGCGGATCGTGGACGAGTGCACGGGCGATGGCCGTCCGCTGCTGCTCCCCGCCGGACAGTTGGGACGGGGTCTGCTTCGCCTGTGCAGTCAGCCCGACGAGGGCGAGGACACGATCGACCGCCGGTCCGATCCGCTTGCGGGGCGTGCCGGTCACCTCGAGCGCAAACGCAACGTTCTCGTAGACCGACTTGGACGGCAACAGCTTGAAGTCCTGGAAGATGATCCCGATCTTGCGCCGCATCTTGGGCACCTGGCGACGGCCGAGGCGCGCGACATCCTGGCCGTCAAGGACCACCTCGCCGCGGGTCGCGACCTCATCGCGGATGATCAGCTTGATGAGCGTCGACTTGCCGGCCCCGGACGGACCGACGAGGAAGACGAAATCGCCCTCGGGGATGACGAGGTCGACGTCGCGCAAGGCGAGCTTGCCGTTCGGGTATGCCTTGGTCACGTCGTGGAGGACCAGGACGGCGCGTTCCTGTCTGGCGTGATCCGGGGTCCGGCCGAGGACCCGGCGTCGAATGGAGCGCGGGGCGCTCGGGGCGGGGGCGACGGTCACATGTGACTCCGCGGGCGTGTCTTGCGGCAACGGGCGCCGAACGTCGGCGAGGTCGCACGACTCCGTCCGCGGGCACGACAGAGGGGAGTCACTTCAGGGCCGAGGCTACCACTCGTGGAGTGCTCCGGCAAACGGGACGGACGGTGCAGTGCCGCACCGGACCATGGTCCAGGCGCGAACGAGGCCAGAGGCGCGGCAGCGGCAGCGGTGGCTACAACAGCCCCGGCGAGATCGGCAGGTAGCGCGAGAAATCGGCGAATGGCCGATCCCAGCAGACGAGGACCGGGAACTGGTCGAGCCGGAAGCCGGCCCGGAGTGCCGGCACGACCGCTCGATCGGCCGCGCCGCCGACCCACAGCGCGAAGGCGCCGCGTGGCTGGACAGCCGAGGTCAGGTGCCCCAGGACCGGCCCCAGCAGGTCCACGTCTCGGACCGCCACGGGCCCGACGCGACCGGCTTCTCCGGCGTACCCGTAGCCGACCGGCGTGCCGTCCGGACCGCGGTAGAGCCAGCCGTGGCGCGATTCGCTGCGCAGGAAGCGGTGGTCGGCGGGGTGGGCGGCGCCGAGCAACTCGCGATCGAGCGCATCGATCGCCTCGACCAGCATCCGGTGGCCGACGCCATCGGGAGGTCCCGCCGCGAGCTCGTCGAACGGGAGGGGGATGACCCCCGACGGCAGCTCTCCGAACGCCTCCGGCCGCTGCGGCAGGCCGACCAGGCTGAGCAGCGGCATGCGCGGGACGAGGCCGAGCGTGGCGTACATGGCGTTCGAGATCGGCTGGACGCTGTCGGTCGCGGTCGCGCGGGCCATCGCATCGTCGGCCGGGAGCAGGCGGGCCAGCAGGTCGCGGCCCAGACCAGCGCCCTGGTACTCGGGCAGCACGAACAGCATCGAGAGATACCACAGCGGCTCGCGCACGAGCGCGGAGCCGAAGGCAACGATCCGTTCCGGCGCGGCGGCGTCGCCGGGATGACGATGCTCCTCCGGGACGCTGGCCACCATGAACCGTTCCGGGTCGGTCGCCTGGAGATGGGCGAACAGCCGGGTCACCGGATGGACCTCGGGCGGCATGTCTGCCTGGCCGAGGCGACCGATGTAGTCGTTGATGGCCGTCCGCCAGATCGTCGCGCAGTCAGCCAGGTCCCCCGGATCGGCCAGTCGGAGCGTCACGGTCGCGGTCGTCGAACCCACATCTGGGCCCGTCGAGTCGACGACGCCGCCCACTATGCGGCGCCCTCCTCGCCGATGGCGCGTTCGAGCTCGGCCTGCATGAAGGCGTCGAGGTCACCGTCGAGGACCGCGCCGGTGTTGCCGGTCTCGTGGTTGGTCCGCAGATCCTTGACCATCTGGTACGGGTGCAGGACGTAGCTTCGGATCTGGTTGCCCCAGCCAGCCTCGACGTGCTCACCCTTGAGCGCCCGGACCTGCTCCTCCTTCTCCTCCAGCGCACGCTCGAGCAGCCGGGACTTGAGGACCTTGATGGCCATCTCCTTGTTCTGGGTCTGGCTTCGCTCGTTCTGGCTTTGGGCGACGATGCCGGTCGGCAGGTGCGTCAACCGCACCGCCGAGTCGGTCTTGTTGACGTGCTGTCCGCCGGCTCCCTGCGAGCGGAAGGTGTCGACCCGGATCTGGTCCCAGTCGAGCTCGATCTCGACGTCGTCGTCGGCCTCGGGCAGGACCTCGACCAGCGCGAAGGTCGTCTGCCGCCGGTTCTGCGAATCGAACGGGCTGATCCTGACCAGCCGATGGACGCCGCGCTCGGCGCGCAGCCAGCCGTATGCGCGCCGGCCGTTGACCGCCACCGTGACGCTCTTGAGGCCGGCCTGCTCACCTTCCTGCTGGTCGAGGATCTCGGTCGGGAAACGATGGCGCTCGGCCCAGCGGAGGTACATCCGCAGGAGCATCTCCGTCCAGTCGGTCGCCTCGGTGCCGCCGGCGCCGGCGCTGATCGAG
>JANMBS010000150.1:0-2238 GCA_031360525.1 Thermomicrobiales bacterium | reverse complement strand
TGGCCGGTGGCTCGATGGAGCCGGCCATCGGTCTCGGCTCGGCGATCGTCGTCGAACCTGTCGATCCGCGCTCGCTGGCCGTCGGTGACGTCGTCAGCCTGCGCAGTGGTCCCGATCGGGCGATCTTCAGCCACCGGGTCATCCGCGTCGTCGTCCGCGACGGGGCGACCTGGGTCGAGACAAAGGGTGACGCGAACGAAACGGAGGATCCGTCCCTGACACCGGCCAGCCAGATCATCGGCCGTGCCTCCGTGACGATCCCGAATGCCGGCTATCTGATCGCGCTGCTGTCGTCCCTCCATGGGATCGTGTTCGTCATCTCACTGGGGCTCGTGTTGCTCCTGGCGGCGTCGATGGTCGAATCCGTGACAATGGTCTGGCGACGGGCGGCCGTCGATCAGCGGCAACCGGAACCCGCGCCGCAGCAGCCCCGACCTAGTGGAGTTCGCCTCAGCTGACGGTCCCGCCCGGTTCGGGCGCGTGGATCCGAACGCCAGAGAGGCCACGTTCGTCGAGCGCCGTTCGGAGTTCCGCCGGCCTGCCGGCGAGGATCGGGAACGTCCCGTAATGCATCGGCACGACGTCCTCGACGCCGAGCAGGCCAGCCGCGAGAGCCGCCTCGCGTGGACCCATGGTGAAGTGCCCGCCGATCGGCAGGAATGCGAGCTGGGGCCTGTGGAGCTCGCGGATCAGCGCCATGTCGCCGAACGCCGCGGTGTCGCCCGCGAAATAGAAGCGGAAGCCGTTCTCCAGCTCGACCACAAGGCCGACCGGATCACCGAGGTACAGGGTCGTCTCGCCGCCGGGGTTCCAGTCGCCGGCCGAATGGTCGGCGTGGGTCATCGTCACCTTGATCCCGTCGGTCTCGAACGTGCCGCCCTTGTTCATGCCGACGGCGGCATCCGCGCCACCCGGCAGCCGGCGCCCCAGCCATAGGCTCATCTCGTGCATGCACGGCCATGTCGGCCGCAACCGGCTGGCGATCGCGACGGCGTCGCCCATGTGGTCGAAGTGGCCGTGGGTCACCAGCAGAAGATCGCAGCGCTCGATCGAGTCCGCCGCGCGCGGGCTGCGTGGGTTGCCGAGCCACGGGTCGATCAGGATCGTCTTGCCGCCCGGCGTCCGGACCTCGAAGCAGCTGTGGCCGAACCAGGTGAACGTCGTCTCCGGATCGAGACCCATGGGGAACACCTCCGGGGGCGATGCTACAACGCGGCTACACTCGGACGGTGCCCGCGACGCAGATCGCCCAGAACCTCGCCTTCATCAACTGGACCGTCCTGACCGGCCTGGCGCTCGGCTCCTACGGCGCGGTCGTCCTGCTCCGGCTGCGGACGACCGCCACGCCCGGCTACCTTCGCTTCACGACGCTGTGTGCCATCGGGTTCGGGGTCCTCGCAGTGTTCTCCGACGGCGCCCTGCCGGACACGCTCGGCGACTCGCCGGTCGTCGTCGATCCGGCCTGGGACGGGCCGCGATTCGTGGCTCTGCTGTTGTTCTGCCTGCTCGCCGCCGCCTCGTTGGTCGCCCGGCGGGCAGACCCGCGACTTGCCGTGGCCGTCGAATGGTCGGCCCTGGCCGCCGCCGTCGCGACGCTCGTCTTCGGAGCGCTGGCGTGGGGTGGCGGGTCGCTCGGCGCGATCGCGTTGCTCGTCCAACTTGCCGTCGTCAGCGCGGCCATCGGTGGGGTCTTCGCGGCGATGATCCTCGGCCACTGGTACCTGGTGACGCCCAAGCTCCCCGAGGCGCCGCTCATCCTGCTGGCGCGCGCCCTCCTGCTCGTGGTCGTCGTCCAGGTCGTGCTGTTCGTGGCATGGGTGGGAACCGGCGCCGGACCCGCCGACGTCGCGCCGTTCTCGTCGCTCGTCGGACCGTGGGCACTGTTCGTCTGGCTGCGCCTGATCGTCGGGCTGATCTTCCCGCTGATCGTCTGCTGGGCGTCGGTGCAGACGGCGCGGACGCGCTCGATGGAGTCGGCGACCGGGCTGCTGTACATCAACGTGGGTTCGATCGCCGCCGGGACGATCCTGGCCGCGGGTCTCTATTTCGGTGCCGGATTGCTGGTATGAGCGTGACATGAGCAAGAACGACCGAAGCTGGATCCCCGACGCCGTCGACCTCGACTGGATCGAGTCTCTCGCGTCGCCCCTGCCGCCCGCCCTGGCCGCCATCGAGGCGGCCGCCCAGGGACCCGGGATCCCGATCGTCGATCGCGACGCCGGGCGGGTCCTCCAGGTC
>JANMBS010000100.1:0-3845 GCA_031360525.1 Thermomicrobiales bacterium | reverse complement strand
CGTTCGGCGATCGCCTGCGCGAGGTCGTGCGGAACGCCGGGGAGGGCGGGTTGATCGTCCTCGGCTCGGGGTCGATCCCGCTCGCGACGGCGAACGATCGCCGGTCGCTCGTCGCGGTCGCGGCGGGAGACGCTCCACGGGCACTCGCCAACAACCGCTATTCGGCCGACGTGGTCGCGATCTCGCGGGTCGGGTCGCTGCCGGGCATCCCCGACCTGCCCGGTGACAACGCGCTCCCGCGCTGGCTCGAGGAGGTCGCGGGCTACCAGGTCGACGATCTCCGTGGGCGCTGGCGTCTTGCGATCGACATCGATGGCCCTCTCGATCTCGTCCTCGTGGGCGCCGTGGGCGCCTCTCCGTCGGGCATCCTCTCGCCGGTCGAGTCCCGGATCGCCGCGGTCCGCACCGTCGCGTCCGGCCGTCGCGCCGAGGTGCTCGTCAGCGGCCGAACCTCAGCGGCCACGCTCGCCTGGCTCGAGCGGCACAGTGCCGCGCGAACCCGGGCATGGGTCGAAGAGCGCGGTCTTCGAGCTGGGTCGCGCCTCGCCCAGGGCCCCGAGGCCGGGGCGAGGCCGGGCGAAAACCGCTCCCCAGCACGTGGTCCCGACCGTCCGGCCGGTTCGATCCTCGGGGCGCTGCTCGATCGTGACGGACCGGGATCGCTGGGAGACCACCTGGCCCGCTTTGCCGACGCGGCGATCGTCGACAGCCGCGTCCTGCTCGCGCATCGGGTCGGTGCCGAGGAGGCGGCCTGGCCCGCGTCCGAGGATCGCTTCGCCTCCGACCTGCTCCTGGCCGATCGGATCGCCGACCCGTGGCTCCGCGACCTGACCGCTTCGGCCGCGGCCGCGCCGATCCCTGTCCTGCTCGGTGGCCACACGCTGGTCGGGCCGGGCGTCCGGCTCGTCGTCGGCCAGACGCCGGGGCGGGCACCGTGGAGGTGACTCCGGGCTTCCGGCGGGACCCGCTCCCCGACCTCGACGCGGTCGGGCAGGACGACGGTCTCGCGGCGCGGATCCACGAAGAGATCGCGCGCGACGGGCCGATGACCTTCGCGCGGTTCATGGATCTCGCGCTGTATGACGCCGAGGGCGGCTACTACCGGGCGGGGACCGCACGTCCCGGTCGGGACGGCGACTTCCTGACGGCGCCCGAGGCCCACCCGATCTTCGGCGCCGCCCTCGCCCGAGCGGTCGCAGACGCCTGGGACCGGCTCGGCCGCCCTGAGCCGTTCGTCCTTCGCGAATACGGCGCCGGAACTGGGACGCTCGCTCTCGCCGTCCTCGACGTGCTCGCCGCCGAGCACGCGGACCTCGTCGGGCGTCTCCGCTACGACCCGATCGAGGTCGAGCCCCGGCGCATCGCCGCGATCGTGTCGCGCCTGGCGGCAGCGGGCCACCGGGATGTTCTCGTCGCGCGCGAGGCGAGCGGCAGCCCCAGGGTGGGGTTCGTCATCGCCAACGAGGTCCTCGATGCGCTCCCGGTCTACCGCGTCGTCGTCCGTGAGGGCAGCCTCCGTGAGGTCCTTGTCGGGTCACGCGGCGGCACGTTCGTCGACGTGGAGGGCGACCCGACCACGCCCGGCCTGGCGGCCCGGCTCGCCGACGAGGCGGTCCAGCTCGCCGAGGGCCAGCGCGCCGAGATCTGCCTGGCGCTCGGTCCGTGGCTGACGGCGGTCGCTGCGGGCCTCGAGCGAGGCGTCCTTTTGCTCATCGATTACGGCTATCCGGCCGCGGAGCTCTACGACCCCGTCCGGCGTCGCGACGGCACTCTCCGCGCCTACCTGCGCCATCGCGTCCACGACCATCCGTACATCCACGTCGGTCGCCAGGACCTCACCGCCCACGTCGACGTCAGCGCCGTCGAGCGAGCGGCGGTCGCCGCCGGCCTCGACCATCTCGGGACGACGACCCAGGCGGAGTTCCTCGTCGGGCTCGGCACCGAGGACCTCCTGCGGGCGATCCAGGCGGACCCGGCAACGACGCTCGAGGCCTACATCGCCGTCCGGTCGGCGCTGATGCGACTGCTCGACCCCGGGGCGATGGGGCGGTTCCGGGTGATGGCCTTCGCCCGAGGCTGGCCCGCTGGACCGCCCCTCGCCGGGCTCGACTACCGCCTCGAACGATAGCCGCCGGGTGGCCGCCGGTGGGTGGCCGCTGGCGCCGCCCCAATAGGGCGATCTACCTATTGCCGCGCTCCCCCGAGTCGCGCGACGATTCGCCATGGTCGGGCACGACCTGACGGGGAGCGGCACGCGAACCTGCACGCGCGCTCGGCGCGCGCCGCTCCCCGACACCTCCTCCGGACGGAGCCTCCGTTCCCTCGCCCGGTCCGCTCCCACTGCTAGAATGCCCTCAGGGCCAGACGCCCCGTTTCGGGTACGTCTGCGCGCTCAATGGAGGATCCTCGGGCAAGCGGCGCCAGCCCGGATGCGCCGCTCGAAGGGAGTTCGATTGACCGGCATCTGGTATGTCGTGGGGTTCGCTTTCGCCGGCGTCTCGTTCGTGTTCCTGACGATCGGCGCCGCGTGGCTGGTCTCGCACCGCAATCGCGGTGACGAGCACAAGGGCCTGCCCTACGAATCGGGGATCGACACCTATGGCGACACCCATGGCCGGTTCGGGCTGTCGTTCTACATCTACGCCCTGCTGTTCGTCGCGTTCGACATCGAGGTGGTGTTCATCTACCTCTGGGCGATCGCCTTCGACCAACTGCTGCTCGGCGGCCTGGTGAGCATGTTCATCTTTGTGGCGATCCTGCTCCTCGGGCTGGCCTACGCGTGGCGGAAGGGGGCCCTGACATGGCGGTGAAGGCCGGGACCGGGAAGGACCGCGGCGCCACCGCGCCGAGCATCCTGCCCGCGGTGACCGACCAGCAGACGGACCTCATCGTCCCCATCGTCGTCCCGAACATGCTCTGGCAGGCGGCCGACCCGGAGGCCTACGACGGCGGCCGGCCGACGGACATCGACCACCTGCGCGAGTTCGAGAACAGCGAGCTCATGCGACGCGACGACGCGCGCTGGGGCGGCGTGCTCGAGGTCATCCCGACCCGCGCCGACTACGTCCTCGACCTGATCCGGATGAACAGCCTGTGGCCGCTGCTGTCGGGGCTGGCGTGCTGCGCCATCGAGATGATGTCCGCGGCGACCTCGAAGAACGACATGGACCGCTTCGGCATGTTCCCGTTCCGGGCCAGTCCGCGCCAGGCCGACGTGCTCATCGTGGCCGGCACCCTGACGACAAAGATGGCCGGCCCGCTGGTCCGCCTCTGGGAGCAGATGCCCGAACCCAAGTGGTGCGTGGCGATGGGCGACTGCACGTGCTCGGGCGGCCGCTACAAGAGGAGCTACTCGACGGTCGAGGGGATCGACCGGATCATGCCGGTCGACGTCTACGTGCCCGGTTGCCCGCCCCGTCCGGAGGGCCTGATCTACGGGATGATGAAGCTCCAGCAGCTCATCAAGGATCGACGCGGCCACTGGCCCGAGCGGGCCATCGGCCCGACCGTGCCCGAGGACGTCTAGGCGTGGATCGCCATTTCAAGGCGCGGCTGGAGTCCCGATTCGGCGCGCAGCTGACGGGCCCGATCCGGCAGCGCCACGACGAGACCGAGATGCGGATCGCAGCCGGGGACGTCGTCTCGGTCATCACTGCCCTCCATGACGAGCCGGACCTGAACTTCCAGTTCCTGAGTGACCTTGCCGGCGTCGACACGGGCTTCGTCATGCAGGTCGTCTACCACCTCTGGAGCGAGACGACCCCGGACTGGCTGCGCGTCACCGCGGACGGCCTGTCGCGCGACGACCCGCGCGTCCCGTCGGTCACCTTCCTGTGGAAGGGCGC
>JANMBS010000065.1:0-2039 GCA_031360525.1 Thermomicrobiales bacterium | reverse complement strand
GAGCGTCGTCGTGCGCCGCGGACTCCGGATGGTCGCTCATGTCGGTGTGACGCACACTGCTTTCGGTTGTTACTGGGTACTGTCGTGCGGCATGGGCCGACCGCTACCCTAGTAGCGTGCCGAACCTCGATGTCGAGCCATGGAGCGCGATCCTCGCGCCCATTCAGGAATACGTACTGCCGCTGCTGCTTGTCGGGATCGTCGCGTATGTCGCTCTGCGTCTCGCCCGCTTCTTCGTGCGCGGGATCGTCAAGGCGCTCCTCGACCGGGAGGCGACCGAAGGGACCGCCCAGGAGCTGAGCGCCGTCGAGCTCAAGAAGCGGATGGACACCCTCGACGTGCTGGCGACCAACGTGCTCCAGTTCTTCATCGTGATCATCGCCGCGCTCATGGTGCTCGGCCGACTCGGACTCGACATCGGGCCGGCCGTCGCGGGTCTCGGTGTGGTCGGGATCGCGGTCGGCTTCGGCGCCCAGTTCCTCGTCCGCGACTACCTCAACGGCGCCATGATCCTGATCGAGAACCAGTACGCCAGGGGCGACGTCGTGCGCATCGCCGGCGTGGCCGGGACGGTCGAGGACTTCACCTTGCGGCGGACGACCCTGCGCGACCTCGACGGCGTCGTCCACACCGTCCCGAACGGCGAGATCCACGTGGCATCCAACCTGACCCGTGTCTGGTCGCGGATCAACCAGGACGTCACGGTCGCCTACGGCACCGACATCGACAAGGCGATCGAGGTCGTCGACAACGTCGGTCGTGAGATGGCCGGCGACCCGGTGTGGAAGCGCCGCGTCCTCGAGGCGCCGCGCGTCGAGCGCGTCCAGTCACTCGAGCCGAACGGCGTCACGCTCAAGATCCTCGGCACCGTCCGCGCCGCCGACCAGTGGGCCGCCGCGGGCGACCTGCGCAAGCGCCTGCTCGCCGCCTTCAAGGAGCACGGCATCGAGATACCCCGCCCACAGCGCGTCGTCCTGACCCGCAACGAGAACACGGATCTGGGCCTCGCCCCCGACGAGAACGACCTATCCGAGGACACGGAGTAGGGGAGGGGCCGCTGGTCGCCCGGACCGACCGCGCGGTACGATGAGCGAGCCAGCCGACTACGAGACGAGGGCCACAGTGAGCGTCGAGCCGCCCCTTCCGTCGCCCGAGATCGAGAACCTCATGGACGAGTCGCGGGTCTTCCCGCCCGACCCCGACTTCACCGCGCACGCCAACGCGACGGCCGATCTGTACGAGGAGGCCGAGGCGGACTTCGAGGAGTTCTGGGCGAAGCGCGCACGCGAGCGGATCGACTGGTCGAAGCCGTTCGAGAAGACCCTGGAATGGGACCTCCCCTTTGCCAAGTGGTTCACCGGCGGCGAGCTGAATGTCGCCTACAACTGCGTCGACCGGCACGTGGAGCGCGGGCTCGGCGACAAGGTCGCCTACCACTGGATCGGTGAGCCCGGCGAAACACGGACGCTGACCTTCCGGGACCTCCTACGCGAGGTCAGCAAGGCCGCCAACGCTCTCAAGGAACTCGGCGTCGGGACCGGCGACCGGGTCGCCATCTACATGCCGATGATCCCAGAGCTCCCGATCGCGATGCTGGCCTGTGCGCGGATCGGCGCGCCGCACACGGTCGTGTTCGGTGGCTTCTCGGCGGAGGCACTGTCGGGCCGCATCAACGACTGTGGCGCCAAGGTCCTGATCACTGCCGACGGCGGCTACCGGCGCGGCAAGGAGGTCGGCCTCAAACACCATGCCGATGAGGCCCTCGCCTCGGCCCCGACGATCGAGAAGAGCATCGTCGTCAAGCGCCTCGGGCATGACGTCCATATGGTCCCGGACCGCGACATCTGGTGGCACGACATCGTCGACCGCCAGTCCGAGGACTGCCCGCCGGTCCCGGTCGACTCCGAACACATGCTCTACCTGCTCTACACGTCGGGTACGACGGCGAAGCCCAAGGGCATCCTCCACACGACGGCCGGCTACCTGCTCGGCACCTCGTTCACCCACTGGGCGATCTTCGACGTCAAGCCCGACGACGT
>JANMBS010000058.1:0-11149 GCA_031360525.1 Thermomicrobiales bacterium | reverse complement strand
GACGGTGCCGACCGCCTTGTTCAGCAGCGATGGCGACTGGTTCATCACGTAGAGCTTCGTACCGTCGCCCGAATAGCCGAACGACACATTGCCGATGTCCTTGGGATTGATGGCGCCCTTCGGGTTGATCTTCACCCATCTGGTACCGCCGTTGGTCGACTCGTAGAAGCCGTTGTATGTGTCGCCACTGCGCCAGCCGATGGCGGCGACCAGGTGGCTCGGGTCTGTCGGGGCGATCGCGATGTCATTGACGATGTTCTTGTAGGCCGCGTTTGCCTTGCTAGCCTCGGCGCCCCCCGGCAGGAAGCTCGGGTTTGGCGCGAACGAGAAATGCCACGGCGTGGCCATGTTGCCCGTTCGTTCGTGCCAGTAGACGCCGCGCAGGGTGGCGATCCACGCCTTGGTTGCGGTGAACCGGATGGCGTTGATCGTGGTGCTCTCGAGTTCCGTGCCGCCGACCCGGTTGGCCGACGTCAGGGTCCCGGAAACCGGGCTGGCGAGACGATAGACGCCGTTGCCGACGTAACTGGTCCCGCCCGTATTGGCCTCGCCGGTGGCGTACCAGAGGGCGCCATCCTTGTCGAGCTCGAGGGCGCCCGAGGAAAGGCTAGCGAGGCCATCGGCGATGGGCGTCCAGGCTCCGCCCCCGGTCGACGACCGCCAGACGCCGCCATTGGCACTGGCCGCATAGACGTGCCCAGCCGCGTCGGCGGCAAGGCCGGTGATCCGCCCGGTCACGAGACCGGACCCACCGCTCGAGTTGGAGTAGTAGTCGCGATAGGCGGGATCATCGGCGTCATATGGGACGCGGGTCACGTCGGACCATGTCCCGCCGGCCGAGGCCAACCCGGTCAGCTGCGCGAAGGCCGCGCTGTAGGCACCCGGTGCGACGACGCCACTCGGTGCGGTGCGCGCCTGGGCGAACTGGTCTGCGGCGGTCTTCGCCTCGAAGGCCTCGCTGCCGGCTCCGCCCCCGGCCTCACCCTGGGTGCTCCCGAGGAACTCGCGCTGCTCCTCTGTCATCCCCGCTTCGGCGTCGGCATCCCCCTCGCCTGTTCCGGCGTCCTCGGCCATCGCGTTGAGCCGTTCCGTGGCGGCCCGCGGGAGGCGCCCGCTGGGTCCGTTGTTGAGGTTCCAGATCACGAGCGTCGAGGCGATCATCAGGGCCGCGACGGCGACCACGAGCATCGCCCAGCGACCACTGGACATCCGTACCATGCCGTCCTCCTTCGTCTGCGCGGTCCGCCCCCGACCGAACCAAGCGTCAGACGCGCCAGTCTAGTCCCACCACCATGCCACGCAACGCCTTGCCGACCCGCGGACACAACCATGTGGTGACGGGACGCACCAGGCTCGTGGATCAGCAGATCTCCGCGGTCCACTACGCTCGGGGACGTCGGCGCCGCGTCACGCCGTAGACATCCGCCTCGTCAAAGACACGACGCCGGGCGATCATGGCAGGCTGATCGATCGCCCGGCGTCACCATGCCCGGGAGGTCCGGGTAGACTCGGCGCGGACACCGCCGCCGCCGCGACCGCGACCGACAGAGGAGTCTCGTCCTGCAAGCCCGCGCTCAAGCAACCAGGGTCCGCCCCGACACCAGGCCCGCGGATCGTCGTCGACTTGCCGGGGCGGGCCTCTCGGCCGTCATCCCGGGACTCGGCCAACTCTTCAACCGACGGCCCCGCCTGGCGGCACTCTTCCTCATCCCCTCGCTCATCGTCATCGCGATCGGGTTCTTGCTCGTCCAGACGCAGTCGCCGGCGCGACTGGCCGCGTGGGTCGTCTCGCCGCAGGTCCTCGGCACGCTCCTGGCACTCAACTGGCTCGTGCTCGCATGGCGCCTGCTGTCCGTCTTCCAGGCATTCCTCGACACCGGCCGGCCCGGACCGACCGGGCGCCTCGGCGTCGTCGGCATCGTCGTCATCGCGCTTCTCGTCGTGCTCCCGCACCTCGCCGTCTGGCGCTACGGCACGATCATGGGCGACACGTTTGCCCGGATCTTCCAGCCGGCGTCGGGCAAGGCGGGCGCTCTCGTCGCCGACGGTCCGGTCCCCGTCGACGGCGAGCGGATCAACGTCCTGTTGGTGGGCGTGGACAAGCTGCCCGATCGCAGCGCGTCCCTGACCGACACGATGATCGTCGCCTCGCTCGACCCCATCGGGAAGACGGTCTCAATGCTCTCGCTGCCCCGCGACATGGTCAACGTGCCGCTCGGCAACGGCGATGTCTATGGCCCCAAGCTGAACTCCCTGATGTCGTTCGCGGAACGCAACCCCGACACCTTCCCGAAGGGAGGGATGCGCACCCTCGAGGACGCAGCCGGCACCTTGCTCGACATCCCCATCCACTACTACGCGCGGATCGACTTCATCGGGTTCATCGCCATGGTCGACGCCGTCGGCGGGGTCGACATCGACGTCAAGCGGACGCTCCGCGCCAAGCATTACGACGGCTACGGACTGACGACACCGGGCTTTCGCCTGACCAAGGGCATCCACCACCTCACCGGCGCCGAGGCGCTGGCCTATGCCCGGATCCGTAAGGGGGCAGGTGAGACCGACTTCACGCGGGCCGGCCGGCAGCAGGAGGTGATCGTCGCCCTGCGGTCGAGCGTCTCCTCGGGCGGCAGCCTGTTCTGGCGGTTGCCGACACTGCTCGACGCGGTCGCCAACACCATCCGGACCGACGTCCCGACTGCGCGGCTCCCCGAACTGGCCGCGATCGTTGACGAGGTCCGCTCGCGCGATGTCGTTCGCGTCGTCATCGGCCACCCGCTGGTCGCGGCGGCGAATACCGAGTTCGGCTCGTCACAGGTCCCCAACCTGGAGAAGATCCGGGCCGTCGCCGCCCGGCTCTTTTCGACGCCCGGTACGCCGCCCATCCCGTGGCCCACGCCAAAGGCGGCCAAAGCACCGAAGGCGACTCCCAGCCCCGCCTCCTAGGACGGCGCGCGCCAGCCAAACCGCTCGAGCAGCGCCCCGAGGTCGGCGTCGAGATCCACCAGCGCACGGTGGCCCGGCGCGATGAACCCTTCCGCGACGGCATGATCGAGCCAGCCGAGCAAGGCGTCCCAGTAGCCCGCCGGACCGAGCAGGCCGATCGGCTTGGCGTGCAGGCCGAGCTGGGCCCATGAGGCGACTTCGGCAAGCTCCTCCAACGTGCCGAGCCCGCCGGGCAGGGCGATGAAGCCGTCGGATAGCACGGCCATCTCGGCCTTGCGCTCGTGGAGTGTCTCGACCACGCGCAGGTCGGTCAGCCCGCGGTGGGCCAGCTCACGATCGACCAGCCGGCGCGGGATGACGCCGATCACCTCGCCCCCGACGCCCAGCGCCGCGTCGGCGACCGCGCCCATCATCCCGACCCGGCTGCCGCCGTAGACGACCCCGATCCCGCGCTCGGCGAGCCCGGCGCCGACGGTGTTGGCGAGCTGAAGATAGGCCGGACCCCGCCCCGGGCTCGCCCCGCAGAAGACGCAGATCCGGCGAATGGGCATCAACGGAACCCGTGCGCCGCGAGCCGCGGCATCATCCGCCCGGCGGCTCGGGCGCGATGCGAGATGACGTTCTTCTCGGCCGGCGTCCACAGGCCCAGCGTCCGGCCGCCGGGCGGCTCGGAGGCCGGCTCGAAGATCGGGTCGTAACCGAAACCGCCAGCACCGCGCGGCTCCGTGGCGATCCGGCCGCGGCATGTCCCGCGCACGGTGATGACGCGGACGCCGCCGCGCGGCCCCGCGTCACCGGGGAGTGCCAGCGCAAGCGTGCACACGTAGCGTGCACCGCGTCGCTCGGGTGGGAGGCCGCGCAACGCCTCCAGCAGCTTGGCGTTGTTCGCCGCGTCGGTGGCGTCCTCGCCGGCGTAGCGTCGCGTCCGGACGCCGGGGCCACCGTCGAGCGCGTCGACCTCGATCCCGGAGTCGTCGGCGAGGGTCGGGAGGCCGCTGGCGCGGAGCCCTGATCGTGCCTTGATCGCGGCGTTGGTCTCGAAGGTCCCACCGTCCTCGACCGGGTCGCCCTCGATGCCGAGGTCGTCGAGCGAGACGAGCTCGGTGTCCTCGAGTGCCAGCAGGTCGCGCAGTTCGCGCAGCTTGTGGCTCGACCGCGTCGCGAGGAGGAGACGCCGGTCGGTCACCGCCGGACGGTGGCGAGGACGGCGGCCTGGGCCTCGAACAGGCGGGCCAGGCCGCTGTCGGCCAGATCGAGCAGGCCGTTGGTCGCGCCACGGTCGAACGGCACGCCTTCGGCGGTGCCCTGCAGCTCAACGTAGGCCCCGGCGTCGGTGCCGACCACGTTGAAGTCGACGTCCGCGTGCGAGTCCTCGGAATAGTCGAGATCGAGCAGCGTCAGGCCGTTGACGATCCCGACCGAGACAGCCGAGACCTTGCCCTTCAAATGCCGCTCCATGCCGTAGGTCATGAGCGCGGCGGCAAGGGCGACGTAGCCGCCCGTGATCGAGGCGGTCCGCGTCCCGCCATCGGCCTGGAGGACGTCGCAGTCGACGGTGATCGTCCGTTCGCCGAGCCGGGACAGGTCGACCACGCCACGCAAGGAGCGCCCGATGAGGCGCTGGATCTCGTGCGTCCGCCCGCCGATCCGGCCTTTGACGGACTCGCGGTCGGTCCGTTCGGCGGTCGCCCGCGGCAGCATCGAATACTCGGCGGTGATCCAGCCGGTCCCCTTTCCGCGGAGGTGGGGCGGGACCCGGTCGACGATCGTGGCCGCGCACAGGACCTCGGTGTCGCCGAAGCGGACCCGGCACGAACCTTCCGCCCATTTCTGGACGCCGAGCTCGAAGCTGATCGGTCTCAGGTCGTTCGGTCCGCGCCCGTCGGCGCGGACGGTGGCCGGCCGGTTGCCGATGGTCATGACGTCTTCTCCTCAGCCTTGGCGGCATCCCACAATGCATCGAGTGCGGCGAAGTCGAGATCGCGCAAGGCGACCCCTTGGCCGGCGGCGCCGCGCTCGACGCTCGCGAACCGGCGCCGGAACTTGGCGTTGGCGGCCCGGACCGCGGCCTCGGCCTCGATCCCGCGCCGGCGGGCGACGTTGACGAGCACGAACAGCAGGTCGCCGAACTCCTCGGCCGTTTCGGCGCCGGAGGCCGCCTCCCGGAGCTCGTTGGCCTCCTCGGCGACCTTGTCGAGGACGCCGTCGATCGACGGCCAGTCATAGCCGAGGTTGGCGGCCCGCTCCTGCATCTCCTGGCTGGCGGCGAGGGCCGGCATCGACGCGCTGATCCCCTCGAGTGCGCTCTTGGCGCCGGTGGCCGGGCCGGTCCCATCCGTCGAAGCATCCTCGGCCTCGGCGGCTTCCGCTCGTTCATCGGCCTTGATCCGTTCCCACTGGCGGTTCACGTCCGAGGCGGTCCGGGCGATGGCATCGCCGAAGACGTGGGGGTGGCGCCGGACGATCTTCGAGGCGATCGCCGCCTGGACGTCGGAGAGGTCGAAGACGCCCTGCTCGGCGGCCAGTTCGGCGTGGAGAACGATCTGGAGCCACAGGTCGCCGAGCTCGCCGGCAAGTTCGGGGGTGGCGCCCGCCTCGAGTGCGTCGTAGACCTCGTAGGCCTCTTCGAGCAGGTGCTTGCGCAGCGACTGGTGGGTCTGTTCGCGGTCCCACGGGCAGCCGTCGAGCTGACGCAGCCGCGCCGAGATCCAGGGCATCGCCCACGGTCCCGCGATGGCCAGTTCGGGCTCGACCGGGGCGAGGTAGATCGACGTTTCGAGCAAAGACGGCGTGAGCGCCCCGACCGTCGTGCCATCGGCCGCCCCGAACCGCCCGACGGGATGGTCGGCCGGATAGAGCCGGGCCAGGAGCGTGAGCGGATCGCGCCCGGACGGACCGGCGCGGCCGGGCAGGGGCGTCGGGGCCGCCGGAGGAGTTTCGGCGCGCATCGTCGCGAGCGGGACGATCAGCAACGGACGCGACGGTTCGATCGGCACGCCCACCAGGGATTCGGGCGCGACCACCTGCAGCCCGTTCGCCGGATCAAGACCCCAGCGGAGCCGCGCCTCCGCGACGAGCGCGTCGAGCACCGGCCCCTCCCGTCAGCTGGTTGCGCTATCCGTGATGGACGTGTCGCGCGTGATGGCGACCGCGGACTTCTTCGCGTCGTACCAGCGCGAAAAGGCGGTCGAGGTCAGTTCCTCGAGTTGCCGTCCCTCGGGGGTCCGGGTCTCCTCGGCGAGGACCTTGAACAGGTACGTCCCGTCGCCGGCGACGGTCACGATGTCCGAGGACTTGCCGATCGGCGTGGCGAAGATCGCTGCGGTGAGCTTGTCATCGAGCTGACCCTTGGCGATCCAGCCGAGGTCGCCGCCGATCCCCGATGACGGGGCCTCGGAATTGTCACGGGCGAGGACGGCGAAGTCCTTTCCGCCGTCGGCGGCCGTCTTGAGAGTCTTGAAGTGGGCGTCATCGGTCGGGCGGTACATGACCTGGATGACGTGCCAGCCGAAGGCCGACTTGACCGGCGGCAGGATGTCGCCCTCCTTGAGACCCGGAGCGGTGATGGCTGCCCGGAATGCCGCGTCCACCGAGCTCCCGCTGTCGAAGTACGGAAGCTTGCCGCCGCTTCCGCTCGGGCCCTGCGCCTGCGACTCCTGGCTCTCCTTGCGGGCGACGGCGTCGAACAGGTTGGGATCGGCCTTGAGGCGGACGTAGGTCGCGGTCGCCTGTGACTGCGCCGACGCCCACGACGGGTCGCTGGCCGGAACGGTCGACGCGTTCGCCGGGTCGCCTTTCGGCGCGAACAGGATGTGGCGGACCTTGATCGCGTCCGTCCCGAGATCGGGTGCCGCCTCGCGAGCGTAGATCTCCGACACGCGCCGCTGCGGCCCGGCGCCGGTCACGTCCGCCACGATCTTTGCCTGGAGCTTCTCGTGGATGACGTCGCCCTGGAGGACGGTGCGGTACTTGACGAGCTCGATCCCCTGGTTCTCGAACTTGGTCTGATAGGCGGGGTCGACCGACGACGGTGCGATCTCCGTCGCCCGACCGATGCGATAGACCCCGTCGCTCCCCTCGACGACCGCGGTGGGCGTATTGACCGCCGCGGCGAAGACGGCCTTGAGCCAGGCCTCGTCGGGGCGCGAGTCATTGGCCTGGAGCCAGCCAAGGTCGCCCGCCTGCGGACCGGACGACGCATCGGTCGAAACGGTCCGGGCGACATCCTCCCAGCTCTTCCCGGCGGCGATGTCCTTGAGCGCGGCGTCGGCCTTGGTCTTGGCGGCGCTCTTTTGCGCGGCCGATGGCCCGATCGCACCGAGATCGGTCACGGGGGCGACCTCGATCACCCACAGATGGCGCGATTCGGGAGTCGTCGCCTCATAAGCGAGCCGTGCGTCGATGTCCTCGGGCTTCGCGCTGACGCCCTCCTGGGCCGCCAGCTTCGCCTGGTATTTGGTGTCGATCAGGCGCTCGAGCGTCGTCGACGGGAGCTTCTGGCGCTGCTGGGCGATGGTCGACTGGAGGGACGTGCCCTGCGCTTCGGTCAGGTGTCCGGAGTTGACCGAGGTCCGGATGCGGGCCACGGCCTCGTCGAGCCGCCACGTCTCGATCTTGTACCGGTCGCTGAACTCGTCCTTGCTGATCGACTCGCCGTCGACGCTGCCGACCGGCGCGAGGTGGGCGTTGTACCAGGACAGCCCGCCGGCGATGGCCAGGATGAGGACCGCCAGGAAGACGATGAGGCCGAAGCCGAGATTGAGGTAGAAATTCCGTCGGTCCTGGGTCTCCCACGCCGGTCGGTGGTCGCGCTTGACGACGGGTTTTGCTCGAAAGGTCATGGTTCTGGGTCAGTTCCTGTCACATGGCCGGCTCAGGGGCCGGGGATGGAGGGCCGCGGTATGGTACACCGAGGCCTCGACGAACCGTGCTCGGCCCGCCTAGGCCCGGCCTCCGGCCCGGGCGAGGGACGGCACGATCAGCTCGTCCGTGACGCGGGCCGCCGACCGTCCGTCGGCGACGTCGAATGACGTCGCGCGGAAACGGTCGACCCGTCCGAGGTCGAAATCCCCGGTCCGCAGGTAGTCGGCGAGTGCCTCTGTGGTCTCGAAGATCGGCCCCGGGACCCCGGTCCGGTAGTCGAAGTAGAAGCCGCGCTCGGCCTCGTATGCCTCGTAGTCCGGGGCGAAGAAGACCATCGGCCGGCCGAGCAGGGCGAACTCGTAGATGGCGCTCGAGTAATCGGTCACCAGGACGTCGCTGACGAGCATCAGCTCGTTGATGTCGGGATGATCCGAGACGTCGATCGCGAAGGCCTCGAGCTCCGGCCCGATCGCCGTGCGGGAGCGGACGAACGGGTGGAGCCGGACGAGCAGGACGTGGGTATCGCCGAGGGTGTCGGCCAGCACGCCGAGGTCGAGGTCGTCGGTCGCGCGGGCGTCGGTGACGCTGTCGCCCCGGAACGTCGGCGCGTACAGGACGATCCGGCGACCGTCGGTCAGGCCATACCGGCGGCGGACCGCTTAGCGGGACCGTGCAACGTGCTCCTCGCCGAAGAAGACGTCGGTCCGCGGGATCCCCAGGCGCCACACGAACTTCTCGAGGGGCTGGCGGAATGCCTCCGCGTAGTGCGGCGCAGCCGACTGCGAGGCGACCAGGCAGACGTCGTAGTTCGAGTGGATCCGGACCCGGCTGGCGAGCGCTTCGTCGACCCCGAACGACTTGTCCAGCACGCTATAGCCGACTTTCTTGAAAGCCCCGCAGGCGTGCCACGTCTGGATGATCGTCGTCCCCTGCCGCGGCCGGACGACATAGATCGGGAAGAAGTAGTCGTCGACGACGAAGACCCGGGCCGTCGCCAGGTGATAGGCGGCGACGACCGCCTGCCAGGCCGCGACGATCCGGCCGCGGGCGCCCGACGCCGGTCGATGGGCGATGGTGATCACCGGGATCTCGGGATGGCGGGTCGCCAGATCGTCCGCGATGGCCGCAAGGTTTCCGGTCAGCCGGGGCGAGTGGGCCGTGGCGAGGACGACGCGCCGGCGGAGTCTCAGGTGCCGGGCGACAGCGAAGGCCAGCCGAACCAGGACGATGCGGATGGTCAGGACGAGCCGGTTCACGGGGCGAGGATCAAGGCGTCGATGACCCGGTCGGTGGATCCACCGTCGAGGTGGGCGAAGTGATCCGCCGCGAAGGCGGCGACCTTCTCGCTCTCGTAGTCCTCGCGCCTGATCGCATCGAGGAGCTCCGGGAAGGTGCGCACGGTGCGACCCGGTACGAACGACTCGAACGGGACGTAGAAATCGCGCGTGGCGACGTACTCGTCGAGGTCGTAGGCGAAGAACAGCATCGGCCGGCCGAGCGTCGAGAACTCGAACACGATCGAGGAATAGTCGGTGATGACAAGGTCGACCGCGAACATCAGGTCATTGACGTCCATGCCGGCAGTCGACCCGTCGAGGATGCGGTCGCGGAGTGGCTCAGGGATCGCCACGGGCTCCTGCACGAACGGGTGCATCTTGATGATGACGACCGCATCGCGCTCGACGCAGAGCGCGTGGAGCGCAGGGTAATCGATGTGTTCGAAGCCGTATGAGGCATCGCGGATCGTCTCGCCGCGATAGGTCGGCGCGAACAGGATCGTCTCCCGGCCGGCGATCTCGGGGAATGCGGCCCGTGCCGCCTCGACGGCGGCCGCGCGGGCGCCCTCGTCGAAGAACCGGTCCATGCGCGGGATCCCTGTCGGCACGACCCGGTCCTCCGGGATCCCGAATGCCTCGGCGTAGAACGGTACGTCGACGTCGCCGCTGACGATGGCGGCGGTGTAGTTCTTGTGGGTCCGCAGGAACGGATTGAGGTCGCCAGGCTTGCCGGCCCGGCTGTAGCCGACGGTCTTGAACGCCCCCGCTGCGTGCCACAATTGGATGATCCGGACGTGCTCCGTCAGCTCGACCCAGTCGAGCGGTGGGAATGTGTCATCCAGCACGATCACGTCGGCCCTGGCGAGTGCGCTGGCCAGGCGAAAGCGATCAGTGAATGCCCAACGCTCGGTGAGCCCCGGCTTGAGCATCGAGATGAGCTCGTTGTCGCGGTCGAGGCCGCGCTCGACCATCCGATCGTGGACAACCTTCAGGTTGCCCGACATCCCAGATATGAGCCTGGAGGTGAACAGGATCCGCGGGCGTCCACGGCCGGCGAACAGTTTCGAGGCCGACACCAGCAGGCGGAAGGCCGCGCGCCTCACACCGGTGGTCGCCCGCTCCCGGATCGGCTTGAGCGCGCCAGGGTCCCCCCGACGCACCTCCTGGTCGTACGAGACGTCAAAGGCGAGGCTGCCGCGGTCCGCGCCCCCGACCGGGTCGGGCGTGAGGTGCGGAGTGACGGTGTAGAGCCCGGTGGTCAGCGGGAAGACCCCGCTGGCTCTCTCCGGGTCCACGGTCCGCGCATCGGGGATGGCGACCGGGGCGCGGAGGGTCCAGCGTCCGGGGCCGAGCGGTGCCAGCCCGGGCCCGACCATGACGTTGTAGCGGACCGTCAGGCTGTCGCCGTCTACCGTGGTCCGGGTCGGCGCCGTCGCTTCCCCGCCGCCGGGCGGCTCCAGGCTGAGGCCGGCCGGATCGACCTTCGTACCGGGTGCGATGCGAGCATCGAGGACGAGCTGGACGCGTTCCCAATGGATCGAGACGAGTGCGATCCACGGGTCGCGGGCGCCAGCGTCCATCCACACTCCTTGCTCGTCTGGGGCGGCTCGCCGGCCGCGCGTCCGGTCGCCGATGATACCGGCGCGAACGGATCCCCCGTTCCGCGTAGGCTATGGCACGACGCCATCCCGAGCCTCGAGGGGCTTCTCGCGTGGAGGCCGTGGCGCACCGGAGGTCCGCATGAAGATCGGGATGATCGTGCTCGCCGGAGGGGTTGGCAAACGCATCGGCCGCCCCTCCCCGAAGCAGTTCCTCCTGCTCGGTGGCAAGCCACTCATCGTCCACGTCCTCGAGAAGGCGCGCGTCATCGCCGACATCGATCGAGTCGTCATCACCTGTCCGGACAGCCATCTCGAGGAGACGCGCAAACTCATCGCCAACCACGGCTTCGACGAAGCGCGGTTCAGCTGCATCGTCGGCGGCGGGTCGCGCCAGGAGTCGGTCTACCTCGGCCTGGGCGAGCTCGCGGAGGTCGACTCGGTGATCATCCACGAGGCGGTCCG
>JANMBS010000047.1:0-7893 GCA_031360525.1 Thermomicrobiales bacterium | reverse complement strand
GGAGGCCTCGCCGGCGGACGGCGACGAGTCCGAGACGTCGATTGCGATCGACCGCCTGATCTTCCCCGGCTCGAAACTGAGATCGAGCCGGTAGTGTCCGGCTGGCCAGTTCGCGACCACCTCGCCGCCCGAGCCGTCGGCGAGGCCGAAAACCGTGAAGTGGCTGGGCCACTGCGACTTCACGTTGGCGACGTCGAGCGACTGCTCGGAGTCGTCGGCCCTGATCCGCACGATGGCGGCCGACGCGACCCGGTACCCGAGCGGCGTGTTGACCCCGATGAGGCCGAGGTGGTTGCCGTCGGCGATCGTGATCGTGGCCGGCCAGTTCGGCTCCTCGGCCCCCGGCTCGGTGGTCTTGACCGGTGTCGCCACCGGTCGGGACGGGGATATCGAGGCCGGTGGCGGAGCGGGCGGCTGGCTGGCCTCCGCACCGACGCTGCCGATCCGAAGCGCATAGCCGAAGGACACGAGATAGCCGGCTGGCCACAGCTCCCAGCGCGGCTCGGGTTCGTTGATGCCGAAGAGCTCGTGGTCGTAGTTGGCGAAGGCATCGAAAGGTGTGGGGCTCGAGCGCGGTGCCGCCGCGACCTCCGTCGGCGCGGCCGTCGCTCGGGCGACCGGCGCCGGTGTCGTGGTCCCCCAAGGCTTGATGATAGCGACCAGGATGCCGATGACGATGACCGCGATGATCTTCGCGCTGCGTCCCTCGAGCGGCGATGCGGGTCCCTTGACCGGGGTCAGGTCAGTCATAGCGCTGGTGAAGTCAGTCTCCGCCGAGGTAGGCACTCCGCACGGCCGGGTTCTTGGCCAGGGCCGCAGCTTGGTCGGCGAGTACGATCTCGCCGGTCTGGAGGATATACCCGCGGTTCGCGATGGCCAGTGCCATGAGGGCGTTCTGCTCCACGAGCAGCACCGTCGTGCCCTGCTGGTTGATCGTCTTGATGATGTCGAAGATCTGCTCGACAAGGATCGGCGCGAGGCCCATCGACGGCTCGTCGAGAAGGAGGACCTTGGGCTCGGCCATCAGGGCGCGGGCGATCGCGAGCATCTGCTGCTCGCCGCCGGACATCGTGCCGGCCTTCTGGCCCTCGCGTTCCTTGAGACGCGGGAAGAGTCCGTAGACGCGCTCGAAATCCGCGCCGATAGCGGCCTTGTCGCGCCGGGAGAAGGCGCCCATCTCGAGGTTTTCGTGGACCGACATGCGGCTGAAGACACGCCGGCCCTCGGGCGCCTGGCAGACGCCGAGCTCGACGATCTCGTGCGCCGGGCGGGACTGGATCTCCTTGCCACGCAACGTGATCGTGCCCTGCCGCGGCCGAAGCTGGCCGGAGATCGTGCGCAACGTCGTCGACTTGCCGGCGCCGTTCGACCCGATGAGGGTGACGATCTCGCCCTCCTCGACGTTGAGCGTGACCCCGCGCAGGGCGTGGATCGCCCCGTAGTAGGTGTGGATGTCGTTCAGCTCGAGCAATGCCATCGATCAGGCCTCCGCTGCGCCGCGGCCCAGGTAGGCCTCGATGACCCGGGGGTTCGCACGGACCTCCGCCGGATTTCCCTCGGCGATGACTTCGCCGTGGTCGAGGACGGTGATCCGGTCGCTGATCCCCATGACGACCCGCATGTCGTGTTCGATGAGCAGCACGGTCAGCCCGAGCTCGGCTCGGAGCTTGCGGATGAAGTCCGTCATCTGGCGCGTCTCGCTGGCATTCATTCCCGCTGTCGGTTCGTCGAGCAGGAGCAGCTTGGGCCGGGTGCCGAGGGCTCGAGCGATCTCGAGCCGGCGCTGGTCGCCGTACGGCAAGTTGCGTGCCCAGGTCTCGGGTCGGCGCTCAAGACCGACGAGCTCGAGCAGGCGCATACCCTCGTCGATCGAGGCCTGTTCCTCGTTGAGCATCGATGGCGTGCGCACGACGGCGTCCCACCAGTGGCTCTTGAGGTGGACATGGATCCCGGTCCGGACGTTATCGAGCGCGGACATCGTGCCGAACAGCCGGATGTTTTGGAAGGTTCGCCCGATCCCCATCGCCGTCACCTCATGGGGCTTGCGCGAGCGAAGCTTCTTGCCCTTCATGTAGACGATCTGCTGGCCGTCGAACTCGATCTGGCCGGAGGTCGGGACGTACGCACCGGTGATCATGTTGAAGAACGTCGTCTTACCGGCTCCGTTCGGCCCGATCAGCGACACGATCGAGGTCCGCGGGATATCGAAGTCAACGTTGTTGACCGCGACGAGGCCGCCGAAGCGCTTGGTGACGCCACGGGTCCGGACGAGGATCTGGTCGTCCGGGATGGAACCGGTCAGCCCGACCTCCACCGTGCTGCCGGTCATAGGTCGTCCGCCTCCGAGGGCGCCTCGGCTTCTCTCGCGTCAGGCCCGATCTCCGACTGGCCGGGCGGCGCCACACCGACGTTGTCGGTCTCGACGTCCACTCCCATCGCGGCCTCCGCCTCCTGCAGCCCGTGGATGCTGAGCTCGGCGGCGCGCTGGCGGCTCGGGATGAAGCCCTCGGGCCGGAACCGCATCATCATCACGAGGAGGATGCCGAAGATCAGGAAGTTGAACTGGGACGGATTGGGGAACGAAGGGGCGACGCTGCCGATGCGCTGGCCGAGCCAGATGAGCAGCGTCTTGTCGATGTAGACGAGGACGATCGCGCCGGCGAGGACGCCCCAGATGTTCCCGATGCCGCCGAGGATGACCATGATCAGGACGAGGATCGAGGTCGAGAACTGGAAGAAGTCCGAGGTCGTCGCGCCCAGGTACGAAGCCTGGAAGGCACCGGCCACGCCGGCGAAGCTGGCGCCGAGGGCGAACGCGAGGAGCTTGGTCCGGACGGTGTTCACGCCCATCATCTCGGCGGCCGTCTCATCTTCGCGGATGGCGCCCCAGGCACGGCCCATGCGCGAGCGCTCGAGGTTGCGGGCGACGACGATGCCGATGATCGTCAAGGCCATCGCAAAGTAGACCGCTGCGACCCCCGAGGTCGCGCCGAAGCCGACTCCGAGGAGGACGAACGGGTCGATCGGGTTGATGCCCAGTGGTCCGCCGGTCAGGTTGACGTCCTGGAGGCTGATGATGGTCACGCCGCCGATCGTGAACGTAAAGGTGATGGCCGCCAGGTTCTTGAAGAAGACCGGCACGATCTCGCCGAAGCCGAGGGTCACGATCGCGAGGTAGTCCCCACGCAGACGAAGGGTCGGGGCGCCGAGCAGCGCACCGAACGTCGCGGCCACCAGGACCGCCAGCGGCAGGATGATCCAGAACGGCAGGTGGATGCCCGGGAAGCCGCTGGCCACGTTCGAGAACAGCACGATGCTCACGCTGCCGAAGTGGGGCGAGGCGAAGAAGGCGGAGGTATATGCGCCGAGTGCGTAGAACGCGACATAGCCCAAGTCGAGCAAACCCGCGAAGCCGACGACGATGTTCAGGCCGATGGCCATGATCCCGAAGATCAGCATGAACGTCATGGTGGTCTCGTCGGGGAACGGGAGCGGGAAGACGTTCCGGCTGAAGCCGGCCAGGAATTGGTTGTAGATGATCGGGTAGGTCAGGACGAGGATGCCCAGGATCGTGAGCAGGACGGTCCGGCCACGCTTCCCGGCCAGGAGATCGCGGTAGTTGCCGGGGATTTCCGCCGCCGCGTCGACCATGTGGCCGACCCAGCCGCCGATCCCGCCGCTGACTGGTTGCTTCGTCGCGGTCCTCATGCTCGATCCGCCAGCTGCTGGCCGAGGAGGCCGGTCGGCCTGAACACGAGGATCGCGATCAGGATCCCGAAGACCAGGGCATTCGTCCAGTTCGCCGAGAAAAAGCGGTCACTGAACGCGTTGATGAAGCCCAGCACGAGCGCTCCAAGCACAGCGCCCTGGAGGTTCCCGATCCCGCCGAGAACGGCCGCCGTGAACGAGTTGAGGCCGAACCGGAAGCCGACGTTCCAGACTGTCGTGTTGTTGTAAAGGATCTGGACGACGCCGGCCGCGCCGGCCAGCGCTCCGGCGATCAGGAAGGTGATGGCGATCGTCCGGTTGACGTCGACGCCCATCAGGCCCGCAGTGTCGGGGTCCTGCGCCGTGGCGCGCATCGCCTTGCCCTGGCGGGTGGTCCGCACGAACCATGACAGCACGATCAGAAGCGGGATCGTGACCAGCGCAACGAAGACCTGCTGGATGTTGATCGTCACGCCTTCGATCCCGAACGCCGACAGGATGTTGGAGGTCCCGAAGATGTTGTCGATGCTCCTGTTGCCGGGGCCCGCCATTAGCAGCCCGACGTTCTGGAGCACGAAGCTCATGCCGATGGCCGAGATCAACGGGGCGAGCTTGGGAGCGTTGCGCAGGGGTTTGTAGGCAACGCGCTCGATCGAGACGTTGAGCGCCGCCGTCCCGAGCATGGTCACGCCGAGCACCAGCAGGACGATCCCGATCTTGAGCACGATCGGGGTGTCCACCGTCACGGCGAAGATCGGGCCGATCAGCAGGAAGGCTAGCATCGAGCCGAGCATGAAGACGTCGCCATGGGCGAAGTTGATAAGCTCGATGATGCCGTACACCAGGGTGTAGCCGAGCGCCACGAGGGCAAAGATCAGACCGTTGGAGACACCGATCACCTCGGTCTGGAAGAACTGTTCCGCACCGAAGACGATGACACCGAAGACCTGGAACAGAGCGAGCGCGAGGATGCCTCGCATGGCCGGGCGCATTCTCACGGTCGGTCGGTGCCTCCGGCTGCGGACGGGTACGGGACCGGGATTTGAAGATCGGGACGGGCCGAGGTGGCCCGCCCCGATCAGGAACGCGAGGTTGCGACGGAGTCGATTACTCCTTGACGGAAAGGATCAGCTGGAACGCGGGCGGCCAGCTCGTCTCGACCTTGTATCCACTGATCGAGCCGCCGATGGCGTCGCCATTGGCGTCGAAAGAGGTCGTCCCGAGGACGGTCGGCAGATCCTTGGTAGCCATGACGGCCTTCAGAACCTCATACCGATCATTCACGCCGGCCTTCTGGAGGGCTGCAAGGGCGATCGCGGCGGATGCGTTGCCGTAGGCCGTGTAGGTGGCCGGCGACTCACCCTTGTGATCGGTCTTGTACTTCTCGAACCACGTCTTGCCGTCACCGGTCAGCTGGTCGGGTCCGACGCCGCCGAAGGTCAGGAACGTGCCGTTGCCGGCCGTGCCCGCGCCCGTGTACCAGGACTTCTCGAACACGCCGTCACCGGACATGATCATGATGTCCGGGAGGGCCGCCCGGAGGTCCTTCCACAGCTTTCCGGTGTTCTGACCGGTGATGGATCCGATGTAGATGATGTCGGCACCCGAGGCCTTGATCTTTTGGGCGACGGCGCTGTAGTCAGTCGCTTTCGCATCGAAGCCTTCGGACGTCTTGTTCGGGCTGACGACCTCGATACCGATCTTGTTGGCGTGGAGGGCCCACGACTTGGCGAGGCCGGCGCCATAGACCTGCGTGTCGTCGAGAACGTAGGCCTTCTTCTTCCCCTGGGCCTTGGCCCATTCGGCGCCCGCTGCGCCCTGCGCGTCATCGGTCGCGATCACACGGGCAAAGCTTCGGTAGCCGCCCGGGTAGTAGGAGTCGGGCTCACCCGGCTTGGTCACACCCTCGACGGCCTTCGTCAGACCCGGATAACTCGGGGCGGGGCCGATCATGACCAGGCAGGCCGCGTTGAGGATCGGGATCGAGAGCTTGGCAGCGCCCGAGTTGTAGGTCCCGATGTAGACCATGGCGTCCGGGTCAGCAGCGGCCTTGTTGGCGTTCTGCTGCTCGACAGCGCCGTCCCAGTCGCCGTTGTTGGCGGCCGACGAGTCGTCGAGGTCGGTGTACTTGATCGTGAAGTTGCCGATCTTCTGGCCGTCAAGCGTCTGCTTGATCTGCTCGACCAGGGTGTTCGTCTGCTCGGTGTTGGAACCCTGGCGCGGCAGGCTCGAGTAGACGTGGATCTCGGTCGAGCTGGTGCCCTTCTTGTCCTTGCACGCCGCCGGCTGTGCGCCGGAGGCTGTGCCGCTGCCACCTGGCGCGGCGGACGAGCTCCCGCCCGTGTTGCACGCCGCGAGTGCCAGAACGCTGACAGCCGCGAGCGCACCGATCTTGTGCAGTTTCATCAGTCTCCTCCAAGTCACCGGTCGAAACCACCTGGCTCGATCCGGAACGCGAACCCGGGCGACCACTCGGTGCCCTCCGGGCCGATCCCCCACACCCTCCCGGTGGTGGCTTTCGGACGGCGATGCATGGACGAATGGCGGCTGACGGGTCCCGCATCCGGGCGGCGCGCAGGTGGCCGCCGAAGCGATGCCGTATATTAGCGGACGGCGACCTGAATGCAATACCGGTCGGCCGCGCCCTCGGCATGCGTCGTGAACGATCCCCGTTCCTCGACGACGAGCGGATCGCGAGCCCCGATATCGCCTCGGTCGAACCCGATCGTGGGCCATGGCCGCCGAACCCTGCGAGGTTGGACCCGTCGCGTTGGAATACCTGGTCCGAGCAGCCCGTGTCACGGACATCGACCGTGTCGTCAACATGAGTGACGACGCTGTGCAGATGAGCCGTGCCGACAGCCCGCTCGGAGCGGCCGATCTCATGCGCCAGTTGGTGTATCTCCCGCAGGCCAGCATCGTGGTCGCCGAATCGCACCGCGTCGTGGTCGGGAGCGCGATCCTCGCGCTCCGGCCGTCTGTTCGAGCCGGCGGGTACGTCGGCACGATCGACTTCCTGGTCGTCGACCCGGAGTACGACGTGGACCGGATCACAGAGGCGCTCCTGGAGGAACTGATCAGATCGGCCAGCAACAAGGGCTGCACCGTCGTCGAAGCCGAGCGGCCCGACGACGCCGAGGCCTACGCCCGCTGGCAGCGGATGGGTTTCGGCGAGACCGGTCCGCACATCCAACGAATCGTGACCGCGGCGGGATCCGCGCGTCGCACCCAATGAATATCGCCGCCGTGCTGCGAAGCCGCGCCGGCCGGGCGAACCCATCAGCCAAGGAGTCATCGTGAGCAAGAACGTCGCCGTCTTCGTGGACGTCGCGAACATCTTCTACGCGGCCAAGGCCGCGGGCGTGGACATCGATTACGTCACGCTTCTCAAGGCGGCCTCGGCAGGCCGCGACCTGGTGCGCGCCTACGCGTACACGGGGCTCGACCCGGACAATGAGAACCAGCGCAACTTCCATGACTTCCTGCGTCGCAGCAACTACAAGGTCGTCAGCAAGGACATCCGCAAGTACGGCGACGGAAAGGTCAAGGCGAACCTCGACATCGAGCTCGTCGTCGACATGATGAAGACGGCTCGCAACCTCGACATCGCGATCGTGGTCTCCGGCGACGGAGACTTCGCGCCGGCCATCCGGGCGGTCCAGGAGCAGGGCGTCCGCGTCGAGGTCATCAGCTTCCGCGGCAACACCAGTTCCGATCTCATCGAGGTCGCCGACCAGTTCACGGACATCGTCCAGCTGGCTCGCGTCGAGAAGGGGACACGGTCCGGTCGACGGGTCGCGGACGACGATGCGGATCTGTCGATGACCGAGGTCCCGGACAAGCAGACCGAGGGGACGGGGGTCGGGCGCAGCCGTGGACGCGGTCGTGGACGAGGCCGTGAGGCCGAGCCCGTCGCCGCGACCAGCCGTGGACGCGGACGCGTTCGTCCGGAGGCGGCACCGGTCGGTGCCGTCGCCGCGCAGGGAGATGGCGCCGGTCTCGTCGCCCTGCCCGGTGAGCGTCTCGCACGGGCCGCCGGCCCGCTGACCGACGCCGAGCTCGCCAAGGCCGAGGTGTTCACCCTCGACGAGCTCGACGACGTGGCGACCGATGCCGCGGCGGCGGCCGAGAGTGACGGCCCCATCGAGGACGGCGAGGAACCGCGCCGCCGCCGCCGCCGTGGCG
>JANMBS010000035.1:0-2604 GCA_031360525.1 Thermomicrobiales bacterium | reverse complement strand
GACGCCCTCGAGCTCCTTCCAGCCGAACGGGAAGCGATACTCGACGTCGATCGCCTTCTTCGCGTAGTGGGCCAGTTCGTCGGCGGCGTGCTCGCGGAAGCGCAGCCGCGCCGGGTTCACGCCGTAGCGCTCGTACCAGGCCTTTCGCTTGGGCAGCCACTCGTCGAAGGCCGCCGTCGCCGGCTCCCCCGGCCGGACGAAGTACTGCATCTCCATCTGCTCGAACTCGCGCATGCGGAAGACGAAGTTGCCCGGGCTGATCTCATTGCGGAACGACTTGCCGATCTGGGCGATCCCGAACGGCAGCTTCTTCCGCGAGGAACCCAGGACGTTCTTGAAGTTGACGTACGAGCCCTGTGCGGTCTCCGGGCGCAGGTAGATGACGTTCGCGTCGTCCTCGAGCGGGCCCATGAACGTCTTGAACATGAGGTTGAAGCGACGCGGCGGGGAGAGCGGGCCGCCGTCGTCGGGGCAGCGCAGCCCGAGGCGCTCGACCACGGTCGGGTCCAGCAGGTCGCTCGCCGACAGGTTCTCGGCTCCTGGCAGCTCGTCGAGCCGGAAGCGCTTGTGGTCGGTCGTGCATTCGACCAGCGGGTCGCTGAAGGAGCCCAGGTGACCGGAGGCCTCCCAAACCTTGGGGTGCATCAGGATGCCGGCATCGAGCCCGACGATGTCGTCGCGCTCCTGGACCATCGCCCGCCACCACGCCCGCTTGACGTTGTTCTTGAGTTCGACCCCGAGGGGGCCGTAGTCCCAGACCGCGTTGATACCCCCGTAGATCTCGCTTGACGGGAAGATGAAGCCTCGCCGTTTGGAGAGCGAGACGATCGTCTCGAGTTCGGCAACGACGGGCGCGACCTCATCGGGGTCGACGGTGGGGGTGGTCACGCAAGGGTCTCCGCTGATACACGACCGTGGCAGGGCCGCGCGGGATGGCTGGACCCGCATGCTACCAGAGGCGGTCAGCCGGTCTCTGGCGCGATCCGAGGCGTGATACGGCGGCCGGCTGCCGGTGGTGCATAGGCGCGCCTCGGTCCGTCCGACGAGGGAGCGACCGACGACGCGCGAGCCGAGCGCCGTCGCGGCGCCTGCTGCCCCGATCGCGACCGCGATGCCCATGCCGCGCTTCATCGCCGGTCCCTCAATGCGGCGTCCGGACCTCGTCGAGGAAGGCCAGCGAGCGAGCGTCGCGTTCGAGCGCCGTCCGGACGAATTCGCGCAGCGCTGCCTCCGTCTCACGCTCGATGGCGGGCGCCAGGCGAAGCTCGGAGATCGCCTCGATGTCGAGGCGCTGGTAGGCCTTGAGCAGCTTGACCGCTTCGAGCGAGAGCCCCGTCCGGTCGTGGGCGGGTCCGGGACAGCGCTCGCACAAGATGCCCCCGAGCGGCGGGACCCAGCGGAACCGCTCCTCCGCCTCGAGCACCCGGTCGCACTCGACACAACGGTCGACCTCGGGGCGCTGGCCGAGCTCGTCGAGCAGGTGCATCTCGTACCAGCGTGCGACACGCCCGGGCGCCATCCCGGCGTCGAGGATCTCGTAGGCCCGACGGAGAAGGGCATAGAGGGGCTCGGCGGCGTGGCGCTCCTCGAGCGACCGGTCGGCCAGCTCGGCGAGGTACCAGGCGGTCGCGGCCGACTCGAGCGAATCACGCAAGTTGAGCCAGGCGTGTCCGACGCTCACCTGGGTCACCACGTCGAAGGTTCGTCCGCGCGCCAGGGCCACCGTCAGCTCGGCGAACGGCTCGAGGCTGCCACCGAGCCGGGAGGTCGGCCGGCGGACCCCCTTGGCGATGGCCTTGAGCTTGCCGATCCCCGGCGTGATGAGCGTCAGGACGCGGTCGGCCTCGCCGAGGTCGAAGCGGGACAGGACGATCGCGTCGGTCGTGTACCGGCGTGGGATGGGCATCGCGGCGACGGTATCACGGCTCCTCATCCAGCCCCGGGTCACATTCGTATAGGTTCGTAGACGCTGGTGCGGTCGCGTCCCCCGCGCCGGCGTCTAATCAGGCTACCTGTGCGGTACACGTTTCGTGTACACTCGAGTCACGATGACGACCGCATCCCCCGACGTCGACCTCGCCGCCCTGATCGCCGACACCGAGGGCGAGATCGTCCGCCTCGTGCAGGACCGCGATCCGTCGACCCACGGGCTGTATGAGATGGTCCGCTACCACCTCGCCCTCGACGGCTCGGGGGCGTCCGGTGGCAAGCGGATGCGCCCGCTCCTGGGGCTGCTCGCCTACTCGAGCATCACCGGCGATCACCAGCGTGCGCTGCCCGGCGCTGCCGCCGTCGAGCTCGGCCACAACTTCTCGCTGGTCCACGACGACATCGAGGACGGCGACGTCGAACGGCGCCACCGCCCGACCCTGTGGACGATCCACGGGGTGCCGCAGGCGATCAACACCGGCGACACGATGTTCAGCCTGTCGCGCATCGCCCTCCATCGGCTGACCGACCTCGGCTTCCCCGACAGCACCGTCCTGCGCCTGATGCGCCTGTACGACGAGACCTGCCTGGCGTTGTGCGAGGGCCAGTACATCGACATCGCGATGAGCGCGTCCGACGAGCTCATCAGCGTCGACCTCTACTTCGACATGATCG
>JANMBS010000022.1:0-8850 GCA_031360525.1 Thermomicrobiales bacterium | reverse complement strand
ACCGGATCGCCGAGTTCGCGCCGAACATCCGCGACATCATCCTCCACCGCAACGTGCAGACCCCGCTCGACATCGAGCGCACGACGGGCCTGTCGGAGGGGAACATCTTCCAGGGCGAGTTGTCGCTCGAGCAGCTCTTCTTCAACCGGCCGGTGCCGGGCTATGCGCGCTTCAAGACGCCGGTCCGCGACCTGTGGCTGTGCGGGTCGGCGACCCACCCGGGCGGCGGGATCATGGGCGCCAACGGACGGATCGCCGCCCTCGAGGTCCTGCGGGCCCGCGGCCGGAAGGCGGCCTAGGCGATGGCCCAAGGGAGGGACACCGCCAAGACCAACCGATACGACGCCATCGTCGTCGGTGGCGGGCACAACGGGCTGGTGGCCGCCGCCTACCTCGGCAAGGCCGGGCTGCGAACGGTGGTCCTCGAACGGCGTCCGACGGTGGGCGGCGCCGCCGCGACCTCCGAGCTGGCACCGGGCGCCCGGGTGCCGACCCTGGCCCACACGGTCGGGCGGCTGCGGCCGTCCGTGGTCCGCGACCTCGACCTCAAGCGTCACGGCCTGTCGCTCGTCGGTCCGGAGGTCCGCGCCTTCGCGCCGGGTCCGAACGGCGACGCGATCGTGCTGTGGAGCGATTTGGCCCGGACCGCCGAGGGTCTCCGCGCCAAGTCGGTCGCCGACGCCGAGGCGTATGCCTCGTTCGATGCCCTGGTCCGCACGCTGTCGGGCTTCCTCGGCGAGATCGCCGGTCGGACGCCGCCCGACATCGAATCGCCCGGTCTCACGGACGCCCTGGCCGGGCTCCAGCTCGGACGGACGTTCCGGGGCCTCGGGCGCGACCACGGCAGGACGATCACGCGCGTCCTGCCGATGGCGATCGCCGATTTCGTGGCCGAATCGTTCCAGACCGATGCGCTCCAGGCCGCCATCGCCTGGCGGGGCGTCCAGTACACCTCGATGGGGCCGTGGTCGGCCGGCACGACGGCCGTCCTGCTTGCTGATTCGGCCGGCAATGACGGGGGAGCCGCCGGTCAGACGGTCTTCGCGCGCGGCGGTCCCGGAGCCCTCTCGACGGCCCTCGAGGCGGCCGCCCGGGAAGCGGGCGTCGAGATCCGGACCGGAGCCGACGTCACGGCCATCATCTCGCGTGACGGGCGGGCGACCGGCGTCGCCCTCGCCGGCGGCGAGGAGATGAGCGCACGGGCGGTGGTCGCCGGCATCGACCCCAAACGTGCCCTCACCGGGCTGGCCGACCCGGTCGCGATCGGGCCGAGCCTGTTGTGGCGGGCCGCCAACATCCGGACACCGGGCACCGTCGCCAAGGTCAACCTCGTGCTCTCCGGGCTGCCGATCTTCCCGGCCGCCGCCGACGACGCGCGACTGCTCCGCGGCCGGATCCTCATCGCGCCGGGCATCGACGACATGGAGCGTGCGCACGACGCAGCGAAGTACGGCCGCTATTCGGACACGCCGATGATGGAGGCCACGATCCCGTCGCTCGCCGATCCGTCGCTGGTCGAGGGAGCGGCGTCGGGCACGCACGTGATGAGCGTCATCGTGCAGGCGGCTCCGTATACCCTCCGCGACGGCTCCTGGGACGAGGCGCGCGACGCCTTCGGTGACCTCGTGGTCAAGACGCTCGACGGGTACGCGCCGGGTTTGGCCGGGCTCGTGACCGCGCGCCAGGTGCTGACCCCGCTGGATCTCGAGCGCGACTATGGCCTGACCGGCGGACATCCGATGCATGGTGAGCACGGTCTCGACCAGTTCTTCCTGTGGCGACCCCTGCTCGGACACGCGCGCTACCGGCTGGCCCTCGATGGGCTCTACCTGGCTGGCGCCGGCGCCCATCCGGGGGGTGGGATCACCGGCCAGAACGGCCAGAACGCCGCGCGGGAGATCGCGGCCGACCTGCGGAAGCGACGGCGCTGAGGGTCCGACTCGCGTTCCGCCGCTCGTCACGCCCCCAGTCCGGCCGGCGTCCCACGGGCATGTCCCACCTTCACGGCCGGCGCCGTCTCGCCGGATCCCTGCCTGCGCTCCTCGTCTGCCTGGCCCTCGCGGGTTGCGCGACGTCCCTGTCGAGCGCCGTTCCGACGGTGTCCTCCCCGGCCTCCGCGGCTCCCACGCCGGTCGTCGTCGCCTCCCCCAGCGAGACATCGGCATCGACCCCCGTCCCGTCCGTGGCCGATCTCGCCTGGCACCTCGTCGACCTGCCGGACGCCAGCGGGGTGGGCTCGATCGCCGATGTCGTCGCCCTGTCGGGCGCAGCGGTCGCCGTCGCGGCCGGCGGACCGGCGGGTGAGCACGGGATCGCCTGGTCGACGAACGATGGCGGTGCGAGCTGGGCGAGCGAGCCGCTCCCCGGGAACTCGAGCGGCATCGGGCGATCGATTGCCTGGGGCGACCGCGTCCTGGCCCTTGGCGAGGGCGACGGAGCCTGCGCGCATCCGGCCGTCACGAAGATCTGGGTCCGGGACGCGGCCGGCGGCTGGAGGGCCGCGCCGTTCGATCCGCTGATGTGTGCCGGCGGGATCGCGCAGGCGGCGGCCTCGGGCGACCGCGCCGTGGTCCTCGGGACCGGCGCCGGCGATGTCGCGTTCGCTTGGTCATCGGATGACGGCCTGAAATGGACGGATCACTCCAGCGTGTTCACCGGGCGGCTGCCCCAGGGCGTCGCCCCCGACGGGTCCGGGTTCGTCGCCTTCGGTGTCGGCCCGGGGCCCGCCTGGTCGGCCCGGAGCGCCGATGGCTCCACGTGGGAGGAGCCGGTCCCCCTGCCGGGTCTCGCGGACGGCTCGATCATCGGCAACCCGGTCGTGCTCGGCGGCGAGATCGCGGTCTTCGTCGGTGACCCGAGCGGCGCGATCGGGGTCCTGAAGCCCGATGGGAACGGCGGCTGGACGTCAGAGCTGACGAACGGCCTGACAAGAGAGACGCTCACCCGGATCGTGGCTGTCGGCGACGGCCTCGTCGCGCTGGGGGGCGGTTTGGCGGGGCCCCTCGCGTGGGTCTCGGCCGACGGCGTGTCGTGGCGACCGCTGGACCTGCCGGCCGAGGCGATCAAGAGTGGCGCCGACGCGGCGCTCAACGGTGCCGCGATCGTCGATGGGCGGGCCTACCTTGTCGGTCAGATCCTGGGTGAGGGCGGGGCGGGTGGCGGCGCGGTCGGGGCGTTGTGGAGCGGGCCGGCAGCGCTGCTCCAGCCTTGACGCCGGGTCAGGCTCCGACCGGAGCCGGGCCGGTGAGTCCGGCCCGGCCCACGCCCGACGTCGTCTGGCGGGATGGACTCTGTCCGCGTCGGAGCGGCCGCCAGTCGCCCTAGCGGGGTTTATCGCCTCCGAGCAGGCCGCCGAGCATGCCGCCGAGGTCGGGAGACCCGCCCGTTCTCCCTCCACCTAGCAGCCCTCCGAGCAACCCGCCGATGTCGCCCAGGCCGCCACCGGTCGCCCCGTTGAGCCCGCCGCTCGGGACGCGGCCGTCCGGCGTGAGCATGTCGATGATCTGCGGCAGGAACATGGCCAGCAGCGGAAGCAACTGCTTGATGTCGAGTCCGGATCCGCTCGACAGGCGCTGGACGGTGTCCGGACCAAGAGCCGAGCCGAGTCGATCCGGCTCGACCGGCAGGCTCGGACCCGTCGACACCCAGGAGTCGACCTCGTTGCCGAGGCCGCCGGCCCGCAGTTGCGCTAGCAGGCCGTCGATCCCGCCGGCTCCCTTGATCGCCGTGTCGAGGCCACCGAGGGCCGCCGCGGGATCGGCTCCGCCGAGCGCGTCCAGAGGATTGGTCGGTTCGGTCATCGCGGGCCTCCATCAGTCGTCGCCTGGTCCTGCTCCGGGAGTGTCCAGTCCCATGTTCGCAGCCTTTTCAGAAGCCGGCGTCCGGTCAGGTCGAGATGGATCGGGGTCACCGCCACGCGGCGGTTGATCACGGCATGGAAATCGGTGCCCGGCACGGCCAGCCCTGATGGCGGCGGCCCGCCGATCCAGAAATAGGCGATCCCGCGCGGGTCCTTGCGCTCGATGAGCTGGTCCTGGTAGACCCGCTTCCCCAGGCGAGTGACCTCGAATCCCTCGAACTCGTCGGGTTCGGCGGCCGGCACGTTGACGTTGAGGAGCTCACCGGGCGACAGGCCGTGCTCCAGGATGTTCCGGGCCACGACGGTCGCGGCACGTCCAGCCAGGATGAAATCGGGGTGCTCGTAGTACTCCTGCGAGATCGCGAAGGCCGGGCAGTTGTCGATGACCGACTCCATCGCCGCGCTGACCGTCCCCGAGTAGGTGATGTCGTCGCCGAGGTTCGCCCCGTAGTTGATGCCGGCCGCGACGAGGTCGAAGCCATGACCGAAATAGCCGAGGAAGGCGAGGCTGACCGCGTCGGTCGGGGACCCGTCGACCGAATAGCCGGTCGAGCCATCGCCCAGCGTCCGCTCCCGGACGCGCAACGGGCGCATCAACGTCTTGAGATGGCCGACTGCGCTCTGGTTGGTGTCCGGCGCAACGACAGTCACTTCGCCCATGCCCTCGAGTGCCTGCTTGAGGGCGAGCAGCCCGCGCGATTCGATGCCGTCGTCGTTGGTGACGAGGATCTTCGGCTGGGTCGTCCATTCGCCGAGGGGTCGGGCGTGCTTGCGCAGCGCCCGAGGCCCGCCCCGCGCGGCGCCACCGGCAAGCGGCTCGCCACGCTCCTTGTCGAGGTCGCGCCGCTCGGTGCGGGCCCGCTCGCGGGTCATGTCGGGCTGGTCGGCCGCTCGCTTTGGCGGCCCCTTTCCCTCGTCGCTCATGCCCGTTTGGTGGAGCTCTCCGGCTGGTCCGGCTCGTCTCCCGCGGGACTTGGCTCCCCGACCACGGCGGGATCGTCGGGTTCGGGCGCGTCGAGCTCTAGTTCGTCGATGTCGGTTGCCGTTCCGGGTGTCGGCTCGCGAGGGATGCGCACCGGGCGTCCGTCACGCTCCTCGAGGCGGCGGGCCGCCCGACCGGCCACCGACCGGTCGGCCGAGGTCCGGTGCAGGAACTCGAGCAGGAAGGCCGACACCACGGCGGCGATCGGGATCCCGAAGATGGCGCCCGGGATACCGGCGATCCGGCTCCCGATCAAGACCGACCCGAGGACCACGATCGGGTGGATGCCGACCGCGCCCTGCATGATCCGAGGCTGGAGGACGTTCATGACCACCAGCCAGCCGGCGCCCATCAGGATGATCGCCGGCAGGGCCGATCCAGGCTGGAGGACGAGCGCGACGATGACCGGCGGCGCCCACGAGAAGAAGGGCCCGAAGAACGGGATCATCTGGAGCAGGCCGGCCAGCACGGAGGTCACTGCCGCAAACGGCAGGCCGAGCACGAGGTTGGTGGTCAACGCGACGAGGAAGTAGACCACGCCCATCAGTGCCTGACCGCGGAGGAAGCCACCGAACGAGCGCGAGACCGACGTCTCGAGCAGGCGGGCCTCTTCCGAATACGACGGCGGCACGATCCGGAACAGGAAGGCCAGGATGTCGTCGCGGTCGAGCACCATGTAGATCGACAGGAAGAAGACGATCAGCAGCGTCCCGATCACGCTCAGGCTGGCGACGGCGATCTGCTGGAGCGGCTGGACGAGGGCCGCGGCGATGGCGTCCACGTTGCCGAGGGCCCCCTCGGCCTGCGCGAGCAGGTCGATCTGACCGAGGCCGATCGAGGAGAGCCACTGCTGCCACGGCGCGAGCATCGATGGCAGGTTCGTCCTGATATCCGGGATCGACGCACCGAGCTGGCTGATGGATGTCGCCAGGGCCCCTGCCGCCACGACGACGACGACGACCAGGACGAGCACGACCCCGGTGTAGACGAGGATCGTCGCGGCCGCCCGCGGCAGGCGCGGGATGGCGTCGACGATGCGGCTGACGATCGGGCTGATGATGAACGCGAGGAGCCAGGCCAGGAAGAACGTCAGGAAGATGTCGCCGAAGTAGAAGAACACCTGGCTGAGCTGGCTGACGACCGTGAAGAAGACCGCGATGACGCCGAGGATGAGCAGCGTGCTCAGGAGACGGCGATCGCGCGGTTCGGGAACGAGCGAGGCGGTCATGGCCGTCAGCGCAGGCCCATCTTGTGCCGGACCTCGTCCATCGTCGCCTCGGCGATCGGTCGGATCCGCTCGGCGCCGGCGGCCAGGATCTCCTGCACCCGCTCTGGATGAGCCATCAGGTCGGCGTACGTCTCGCGCGCCTCGGCATAGTGGGCGATGATCCGATCGGACAGCAGCTTCTTCATGTCGACGCAGCCGGTGCGCGCGGTCCGCTCGCCCTCCCACAGGGACTCGTAGTCGTCGCCGAAGGAGGGCTGGAGCTGGCACACGTTGCACACCTCCGGGCGTCCCGGGTCGGTGCGCAGGATGCGCTTGGTGTCGGTCACCATCGACATGACCTGCTTCCGGATGACCTCGGGCGGGGCGAGGATGTCGATGGTGTTGCCGAGCGACTTGCTCATCTTGTGGACCCCGTCCGTGCCCAGGACGGTCGGCGCCTCGGTGTAGACGGCCTGCGGCTCCGGGAAGGTGTCGCCATAGCGGTTGTTGAAGGAGCGGACGATCTCCCGGGTCAACTCCAGGTGCGCTGCCTGGTCCTTGCCGACCGGGACCAGCGACGCCTTGTAGATGACGATGTCGGCGGCCTGGAGGACCGGGTATGTCAGCAGCCCGTGGTTGACGTCGTCCGGTTGATCGCGCTTCTTTTCCTTGTACGTCGGGGTCCGCTCGAGCCAGCTGACCGGCGTGACGGTCGTGAGCAGCCAGGCAAGCTCGGTCACCTCGGGGCGATGGCTCTGGACGAACAGCGAGCAACGGTCCGGGTCCAACCCGAGGGCGAGCAGCGAGGCGGCCATCTCCCGGGTGCGGGCGCGCAGGACGCCGCCGTCGTGGGTGCTCGTCAGCGCGTGGTAGTCGACGATGCAGTAGATCGCCTCGTACTCGAACTGGAGCTTGACGTAGTTCCGGATGGCGCCCAGGTCGTTGCCGAGGTGGACGACGCCGGACGGCTGGATGCCGGAGAAGGTCCGAGGCCTGTCCGAGGGCGCGGCGAGGGGCGCTGGGGTGGGAGCCACCTCGGTCGTCATCGTGCGCGAGTGTAGCCCACGGGGTCCTGGCGACGGCGCCTGACCGGCTGCCGTTCGGACCGGTCCGCTACCATTCGGCGGATGTCGCGAACACTCCGGCCCACGTGTTGAGCGGCGCCCGCCTGCGCATCGGCGTCCTCGGTGCGGGGACGGTCGGCCGCGAGGTGGTCCGTGCCCTGCTCGAGCGACCCGACGACCTCCACCCATCCGGCGGCGCCGCGCTCGCGCTGACCGCCGTCGCCGTCCGCGACACGGCACGCGCCACGGCGGCTGGGCTGCCCGCCGCGCTGCTCTCCGACGCACCCGCCCACCTCGTCGCCGACGAGGAGATCGACGTCATCGTCGAGCTGATGGGCGGCGACGAGCCAGCCCACACCCTGATCGCGGCGGCCCTCTCGATGGGCAAGAGCGTGGTCACAGCCAACAAGCACGTCATCGCCCACCACGGCCACGAGCTCGAGACGATCGCCCGCCGGACCGGCGCGACGTTGCGCTTCGAGGCGGCGGTCGGTGGCGGCATCCCGGTCCTCGGGCCGCTCGCCAGCGACCTCGCGGCGAACCGGGTGGAGCGCGTGCGCGGCATCGTCAACGGCACGACCAACTTCATCCTGAGCGCGATGACGGCCGTGGACGACCCGCTCGACTTCGCGGCGGCCCTCGCCGAGGCGCAACGGCTCGGCTACGCGGAGGCTGACCCCTCGGGCGACATCGAGGGCCACGACGCCGTCAACAAGCTCGTCATCCTGGCCCGGCTCGCGTTCGACGAGTGGCTGGAGCCGGCGACCATCGCGACCCGACCCGAGGGCGCGAACGGGCCGGCCGGACCGGGCATCGCGACGGTCAGCCTGGCCGATCAGGCCGACGCGCGGCGGGCCGGCCGGATCATCCGCCTCGTCGCGACGGCCGTCGCCGAGCCCGACGGCCTTTTGCGGGCCGCGGTCCTGCCGACGGCCTTGCCGCTCGGGTCTCCACTCGGGCGGACGGCCGGCGTACGCAACCGCATCGAGATCGATGCGGTCCCCGTCGGACGCATCGGCTTCGATGGCCCCGGAGCCGGGGGAGCCGCCACCTCTTCTGCCGTGTTGGGCGACCTGATGGCCGTCGCACGGGCGGCCGGCTCCACCTGGGGTTTTCGGCGCGAGGCGCGCGCGCCGTCCGGCGACGCGGTCGGCCGTCCCGACACGGACCTGCTCGACACCGACGGCGGCATCCGGTATCCGATCGATGACTGAGCAGGGCACCCGGCTCGGGCCCGTCCGGCCCCGGCTGATGGAGCGGTACCGGCGGTTCCTCCCCGTGACCGAGGCGACGCCGCGGCTGACACTGGGCGAAGGCTTCACGCCGTTGGTCCGAGCCGAGCGGCTCGGTTCGGCGCTGGGGCTGCGTGGCCTGCATCTCAAGGTCGAGGGACAGAACCCGACCGGCTCGTTCAAGGATCGGGGGATGGTGCTGGCCGTCGCCAAAGCGGTCGAGGCCGGGGCCACCGCCGTCGTGTGCGCCTCGACCGGCAATACGTCGGCCTCGGCGGCGGCCTATGGCGCGGCCGCCGGGATCGATGTCATCGTCGTCCTGCCGAAGGGTCAGATCGCCGTCGGCAAGCTGCTCCAGGCGCTCGTGGCGGGTGCCCGGGTGGTCGCCATCGATGGCAACTTCGACCAGGCGCTCAACATCGTCCGGGCGCTTGCCGAACAGGACGACCATCCCGTGACCCTGGTCAACTCGGTCAACCCGTTCCGCCTCGAGGGCCAGAAGACCG